>CAJPSG010000026.1 GCA_905373195.1 Kingella oralis | reverse complement strand
ATCGCTGGGGCGTTGGGGGGCTATTCTGGGTTCGGCTTCGCTGGTGGTTGGGGTGGCGAAGTTTGCTTCGTTTGATTGTGTTTCGTTTGGTTGTGCTTGGTGCAAACTTTCGGTTTTCAGGCTGCCTGAATGGTGGGTTGGATTGGGTTCATTGCTTTGCAGGCTGCCTTGTGTGCTATGGGCATAGGGTTCTATATCGGAGAAATCTACCATTAAGCCATCGGTGGCTTTGATGTTTTTGTTAATGGCGTAAGGTCCTGTCCATAGGGCGTAGCGTTCTTGGTATTGGGCTTCGTAGGCGTTGGTGGTGGGTTTGATGAGTAGCTGTTGGTTGTTTTTGTCTATGGCAAAGTATTCCAGCTTGGTTTGGGCTTTTAGGGTTTCGGCGTTGTAAAGATGCAGCTCGGTGCGGCTGCGGATGGTGCCAAATACGTCTATGTTGATGAACATGATGGTGTCGGCGTATTGGGCGGGGACGATTTCTATGCCGCGTAGAAAGAAGACGGTTTGAATGAGACTGTTGAGAAAGGTGGTGTCTTGGGGATTGGTAATTAGGGTTTCGTTGCGATAATCGCCTTGCCCATTGATGTTGAGACCGATGTTGCTGGTGGAGTTTGCGCCACCTGTTTTGCTGCGAACATGGCTGGGGGAATTGAGCACGGATGTTGATTGGGTGTTGCTGCTTAGGGTGTCGGCGGTTGTGCTGGCGGTGGTGGTGTAGTTGGGGTAGGCGTAGCTGGTTTGGGTGTCGGGGATGTTGGTGTATTCGCCGCGCAGCAGTGCACTTACGGAATATCGCCCGCCTGTGATGGTGCCTGAGCCTTGGTCGCCCATGGTGGAAACGTATAAAGCAACGCGCCTGCCTTGTAGATTATGCAAATCCATATTCTTGATGGCGGCGCGTGCGGATGCGGTAACGAGTTCTTGTTCTACGGCAAAATGTTTTATTCGCCGCCGCCGTGGGATGGGATGCCGGTTAGGGTGCCGCAGGCGGTGAGTAGAAGCGTTAAACCGATGATGAGTAGGGGTTTGGCGTTCATATTATTCCTTTGAAAATTAAGTTAATGCGACAAATTGGATTTTAACTTTAATTTTTAAAAAATTCAACGATGGCGAATTATATTTAATTTTAGTTGATTGTCGTTCCACTTTGGTTTTTAAATACTACGCGGCATGGAAAAAATCACTCAACCTCATCCTTGCCGCTTGGTTTTTGCGCAAAATATGCGCCAAGTTCGCCGCTTAAAAGAAATCTCCCAAGAAGAATTGTCGTTTCGCGCCAATGTTAGCAAAACTTATATTAACGAAGTGGAGCGGGGCAGCCGTGCGGTGTCAATTGATGTGATGGGGCGGATTGCGGATGCGCTGGAAATGCCGTTGGAAAAATTGTTGCAGCGGGATTTGACGCTGATGGAGTGAGATGTTTGGGATGAATAAAGGCAGCCTGAAAACGCTACTTCCGTTTTCAGGCTGCCTTTTTCGTTTTCAACTCACTCCGCCTTAGGCTGCGCGCTCAAACTCTTCGCCGTATCCAGCAATTCCAAAAATTCCGCGCGCAATCCGTATTCATCGGGTTTGGCGGCGGATTTTGCCAGCGCGATGATGTCTGCCCATGTCATTTTGCCGTTGTATTGCCCGCCTTGCAGGGCTTGGGCGTAGGAAGCGGCGGCGGTGGAGACAATAAGCGCAAGGGGAGTGCGACGCATGGGCTATTTTCCTTTCATAGTGGTTCAAATCAGATTAAGGCAGCCTGAAACGCGGTTTTGGTTTTTCAGGCTGCCTTTGGCTTAATCATTCGTTGGGTTGGGCGAATGGCTTGGCAAACAAGGCTTGCTCAATTTCCGCGTTCACATGGGTGAGCAGTTCGGCGTTGTCGGCAAGGTTTTGCCCGTAAGACGGTATCATGGTTTTCAGGCTGCCTTCCCAGTCTTTCAGGCTGCCTGCAAAGCATTTTTGCAGCACTTCCAGCATGATGGCAACCGAGGTGGATGCCCCCGGCGATGCGCCGAGCAAGGCGGCAAGGCTGCCGTCTTGGGCGTGGATGACTTCGGTGCCAAATTGCAGGCTGCCGTGTTCGCTGGCGGTGTCTTTGATGATTTGCACGCGCTGCCCTGCTTGGGCGAGTTCCCAGTCTTCTTCGCGCGCATCGGGGATAAATTCGCGCAATTCTTGGATGCGCTGCGCTTTGCTGAGCAATACTTGCCCGATTAGATATTGGGTAAGGGCGCGGTTTTTGATGCCTGCGGTGAGCATGGTACGCAAGTTGTGCGGTTTGAGCGAGGCGGGCAAATCGCAGACTGAGCCGTGTTTCAGGAATTTGGTGGTGAAGCCTGCAAAAGGTCCAAACAATAAGGCTTTTTTGCCGTCAATATAGCGCGTGTCCAAATGGGGAACCGACATCGGCGGCGCGCCCACTTTGGCTTTGCCATACACTTTGGCATGGTGTTGGGCAATCAATTCTTCGTTGCGGCACACGAGAAACAAGCCGCTCACGGGGAAGCCACCAATGTGTTGGCTTTCGGGGATGCCTGTTTTTTGCAGCAAATTCAGGCTGCCGCCGCCCGCGCCGATAAACACAAAATCGGCGGTGTGTTGCTGCAATACGCCGTCTTTTAGGCTGGCGATCGTCCATTTTTGGTCGGTGGTTCGGTTGATGGCGGTTACTTCGGTGTTGTAATGAAACTCGGCTTGCTGCTGGGCAAGGTGGTCAAAAAGCTGGCGGGTGAGTTCGCCAAAGTTTACGTCTGTGCCGTGCGCCATGCGGGTGGCGGCAATGGCTTGGCTGCTGGGGCGGTTGTGCATCATCAGCGGCAGCCATTGGCGCAAGGTGGCTTCGTCTTCGCTGTATTGCATATCGGCAAACAGGGGATGCTGCACCAGCGCAGCATGGCGGGCGCGCAAGAATTGGATGTCGCGCTCGCCTGTTACAAAGCTGATGTGCGGCAGGCGTTGGATAAAGTTTTCAGGCTGCCTAATGTAGCCTTGCTTTGCCCAATGCGTCCACAGTTGCAGCGATAGGCTAAATTTTTCGTTGATGGCAACGGCGCGGTTGATGCTGATGCTGCCGTCCGCGCTTTGCGGGGTGTAGTTCAGCTCGCACAGCGCGGCGTGCCCTGTGCCTGCGTTATTGCTTTCTTGCGAGCTTTCCAGCGCGGGCGCACCCAGCCGTTCAAACACGGTGATGCTTTTTTCGGGCGCAAGCTGTTTGAGCAGCGTGCCGAGCGTGGCACTCATAATGCCTGCGCCGATGAGGGCAATGTTCGTGTGCGGGATGGGAGAAGTGGTCATCATGCGTTCCTTGATAATTGTGTTTCAGGCTGCCTAATGATGCAGGATTAGGCAGCCTGAAAATCATGTTTTAAAGAAAAATGGCTGCGGATTTAGTTCAGCCCCTTGCCCTTGCGCTGCGCCCCCAAATCTGCCGCCGCAGTAAACAGCACATCGGTGGAGGAATTTAACGCCGTTTCCGCCGAATCCTGAATCACGCCAATCACAAAGCCCACGCCCACCACCTGCATGGCAACATCGTTTGGGATATTAAACAAGCTGCACGCCACGGGAATCAGCAGCAGCGAACCGCCCGCCACGCCCGATGCGCCGCACGCGCTCACCGTCGCCACTAAGCTCAACAGCAACGCCATGCCAAAATCCACATGAATGCCTTGCGTGTGCGCCGCAGCCAGTGCCAACACGGTAATCGTAATCGCCGCGCCCGCCATGTTAATCGTTGCGCCCAGCGGGATGGACATGGCATAAGTGTCTTCATGCAAGCCCAATTTTTTCGCCAACGCCATGTTCACAGGAATATTGGCGGCAGAAGAGCGGGTGAAAAACGCAGGGATGCCACTTTCGCGCAAGCAAATAAACACCAAAGGATACGGGTCGCGGCGGATTTTCCACCACACAATCAACGGATTGAACACAAACGCCACCAAGCCCATGCAGCCGAGCAGCACCAAAATCAGATGCCCGTATTCCTGCGCCATGCGTTTGAAGCCCGTTTCTTCCACGGTAACCGCCACCAAGCCCATGATGCCCAGCGGCGCAAACCTAATCACGCCGCGCACAATCATGGAAACCGCGCTGGCTAAATCGCCGATGATGGTGTGGGTAACTTCGTTGGCATTGCGCAGCGCAAAGCCCAGCATCAACGCCCACGCCAAAATGCCGATGTAGTTGCCGCTGGATAACGCGCTAATCGGGTTGGACACCAAGCTCATCAACACGTTTTTCAGCACTTCGGCGATGCCTGATGGCGGCGCAAGATTGGTTTCGGGCGCGGCAACCAGCGTGAGTGTGGTGGGATACATAAAGCTCGCCGCCACGGCAATCACCGCCGCGCCAAACGTGCCGATGACATACAACAGCAAAATCGGGCGCATATGCGTTTGCGCGCCTTCGTTGTGCTGGGCAATCGCCGCCGTTACCAAAATAAACACTAAAAACGGCGCAACGGCTTTAAGCGCGCCCACAAACAGGCTGCCTAAAATGCCGATGGTAGGCGCGGCAGCAGGCAAAAATTGCCCAATCAGCACGCCAATTATCATGCCGATAACAATCTGCCAAATAAGACCAATGCGGTTGTACCACGCGGGCTTTGAAGAGGGTTGAGTCATGCACTGCTCCTTGAAACGTAAAGATTTAAGGGAGATTTGTTAAGAGTGGTTTGCATTGTAGGGGAAATTAAAATGGTTGGGCAATGGGAAATTGCACCCAAGCGGTGATTTATTTGCTTGGGCGGGGGCGGGAAGGGTTTTCAGGCTGCCCCAGCGATACATCAGAGGCAGCCTGAAAACAGAATCCGTGTAAAAAGCCTTGCACCCTATTTTTTCATAAGTTTACAATACAGTTACAGTAGTCGCTCAGCTAAACTGCCTTGCGCGATGGTTTTAGCTTGAAGCGATTGCCCGCTGCAAGCGGACAGCAGTACCGCCCGTTTGCTTATTCCAACCTACCAAATAGGAGTAAACACAAATGAAAGCAGCACGTTTCCACAACAAAGGCGATATTCGCATTGAAGACATCCCCGAACCCACCGTTGCCCCTGGCACAGTCGGCATCAACGTGGCTTGGTGCGGCATTTGCGGCACCGATTTGCACGAATTTATGGAAGGTCCGATTTTTATTCCGCCTTGCGGTCATCCCCATCCCATTTCGGGCGAATCTGCGCCTGTTACCATGGGGCACGAATTTTCGGGCGTGGTGTATGCCGTGGGCGAGGGCGTTACCGATATTCAAGTGGGGCAGCACGTGGTGGTTGAGCCCTACATCATCCGCGATGATGTGCCAACGGGCGAGGGCAGCAATTATCATCTGTCCAAAGACATGAACTTTATTGGCTTGGGCGGCTGCGGCGGCGGTTTGGCAGAAAAAATTGCGGTCAAACGCCGCTGGGTGCATCCGATTTCCGATGCCATCCCGCTAGATGAAGCGGCGTTGATTGAGCCGCTGTCGGTGGGGCATCACGCCTTTGTGCGCTCGGGCGCGAAAGAAGGCGATGTGGCGCTGGTGGGCGGCGCAGGGCCAATCGGCTTGCTGTTATCCGCCATTTTGAAAGCCAAAGGGCTTAAAGTCATCATCACCGAATTGAGCAAAGCGCGTAAAGAAAAAGCGCGCGAAGCGGGCGTGGCAGACTACATTCTTGACCCCAGCGAAGTGGACGTGGTCGCCGAAGTGATGAAACTCACCAACGGCAAAGGCGTGGACGTGGCGTTTGAATGCAGCAGCGTCAACAAAGTGTTGGATACTTTGGTCGCTGCCATGAAGCCAACGGGCAAAGTGGTGATTGTGTCTATTTGGAGCAAACCCGCCACCATCAACGTACACAGCGTGGTGATGAAAGAATTGGACGTGCGCGGCACGATTGCCTACTGCAACGATCATGCCGAAACCATTAAGCTGGTGGAATCGGGCAAAATCAACCTGAAACCGTTTATCACACAACGCATCAAGTTGGACGAATTGATTTCGGAAGGCTTTGAGCGGCTGATTCACAATAATGAATCGGCGGTTAAGATTATTGTGAACCCAAATTTGTGATGGTAATCGCCCTATGATGAGGCAGCCTGAAAAGCGGAATAAGCGGTTTCAGGCTGCCTTATTTGTAGGAAACAAAACCGTTTGGTATCGTGCCAAACGGTTTTTGGTTGGAGGAATGGGTTTTCAGGCTGCCTCATCAGTTGAATGAGGTGAACGAACCAAAGCAGCCTGAAATTTAAAATGGAGCGGCGACGGCTCGTTGCCAAATGATGTGCATCCAACAAGGCTTTACCAGTTGGAATAATGTTGGCGAGCATTTGACGCGCCATCGGTTATAGATTGCAAAGATTTCAGGCTGCCTCATAAGCCGGACAAACCAAAGGCAGCCTGAAAACGCTTATTCTGCTTTTCAGGCTGCCTATTGTCGTTCGGATTAATGGTCGCAAGCCGTGCGGCTCAACGCGCCGTAACGCCCCACGATGCTTTGCAACTCGCCCGCCTCTTCGTTGCTCACCGACATAAACATAATATTCATGCGGGCAGATGTTTGGCTGTCGCCCTCGCCACCGCCTTGCACCACTTGGCGCGATGCCGCGTGCGGGAATTTGCCCAGCAAGCCTTTGATGCGGTGGTAATCATCTTCGGGAATGCTCACGCGGGCGGAACAAGCGCGGTATTTGGCGCGTGGTTCGGCGGCTGCCGTTTGGGCTGTTTTGCCGCTGCCTGCCGACGGCGAAGCGCCCGTGTTGTTGGCGTTCGCATTGCGCTGCGGACGCACGGTGTTGGCGGTTCTGCCCACAATTTTGCCGATTGCGCTGCCTGCTGGCACGCCATTGGTGGTTACTGTGCCGTTGGTGGAAACGGTGGTGGGCGTGCCGTTGCCTGTGTTAATAATGATTTGCTGCGGTGCTTGGGGCTGCTGCGGTGCTTGCACAACTTGCGGCTGCGGTTTTTTCGGATTCATAATTTTGTTGCCAACAAATCCTGCAAACACGATGAGATTCAACGCCACCAATGTGGCAAATATCCACTTCATTCTTATTCCTTACGCGCTGGTTGGTGTTCTAACCAGTTGATTAAGCCAAAAATTACGAGATTATCTACAATTTTTACACTATTGTCCAAACTAAATGCTTCGGGCAAGGCTTCGGCAATCTTGCGCGCTCCGCCGCCTGTGATGATGAGGTCGGTGGGCTGATTGTGGTTGCGTTCTTTCAACCTTGCGTGCATCAACAAAATTGAACCGCACACCGCGTCCATCATGCCTGTGGCGATGGCGTTGGCGGTGGTGGTGGGAAAGGGATAACGTTGTCCTTCGGGGCGATGCAGATTGGCGGTTTTTTGCAGCAGCGATTCGTGCATCAAATGAAACCCCGGCATGATGCTGCCGCCAAGATAATGGTTGTCGGCGGTAATCGCATCAATGGTTACTGCCGTGCCACAGCTTACGACCACGCTGGCATTGTGGCTAAACTTACGGCTGCCCAACGCGTTGAACCAGCGGTCTGCGCCGTGTTCCTCAGGGTTGCGATAGTGGTTAATCATGCCCAGCGCGTGTGGCATGGAAGTGAGCCATTCAATCGGGCGTTGCAAACGGTAGGCAACGGTTTCGCGTTTGGCTGCGCTGCACACCGATGAGCCCACGATGCGGGTGTGCGACTGCCCGTATTCCGCCCATTCTTGCGTGAGGCGCGATAAATCACGATACGGCGCGTGTCCTGTGCGCAAAATCACGCCGTTTTCTACCCACGCCCATTTCAGGCGGCTGTTGCCGCTATCCAGCAACAGATAATGATGGCTGCGAGCGTGCAGTTGCTCGGGGCGACGTAGGCTTACTTCGCCACTGGCAATGTGTTGCACGCCGCCGTAATCGGTTTGCAGGCGCAATTCGCCGCGTTCGGTTACGCCCAGCGCATGCCCGTATTGCGCGATTTGCTCGCCGCGCAGTAAATAAACGGTTTGATTTTGGTCGCGGTGCGCGGCTTCATAGGCAGCCTGAAAAGGGGCAAAACCTGTTTGCGCAAATTGCGTGAGATGGCGGTGCAACTCGTTGAGCAACACGTTAAACACTTCGGCTGCGCTGTGCTTTTCATTAGAGGCAGCCTGAAAAGAAGTGCTGTGTTCAACGTGTTCGGGAACAAGAAAATTGATGCCGATGCCAATCACAGCATGGGTTTGATTGTTGTTGCGCACGGTTTCAATCAAGATGCCGCCCAGCTTGTCCATGCCGATAACCAAGTCGTTTGACCATTTGATTTGCGCCGCGCAGCCCAGTTGCGACAAAGCACGTTGGCACGCCAGTGCCACCACCAACGCCAATGCGCCCAACTCCGCTTGCGTTTGCTCAAACGCCCAGCCAACGCTAAACATCAAACATTCGCCAAGCTGGTTGTGCCAGCTTTTGCCCTGCTGCCCGCGCCCCGCGTTTTGCGTGTGCGCTGCTATCACCCGCTGATGAATAGAGCAGCCTGAACGCGCGTCATCCAACAATAATGTGTTCGTGGACGCAGTTTCAGGCTGCACTTGCACATCAAACAAAGGATGCCGCGTGTTTTCAGGCAAAA
>CAJPSG010000025.1 GCA_905373195.1 Kingella oralis | reverse complement strand
CGTTTTCAGGCTGCCTATTATTACAACAATCGCCTACGCATCAATATTCTGCGCCACCAGCGCATTCGCCTCAATAAACGCCCTGCGCGGCTCAACCTCGTCGCCCATCAGCGTAACAAACGTTTCATCGGCGGCAATCGCGTCTTCAATGCGCACTTTTAGCAAGCGGCGCACTTCGGGGTTCATGGTGGTTTCCCAAAGCTGCTCTGGGTTCATCTCGCCCAAGCCTTTGTAGCGTTGCATGGTTAAGCCTTTTTGCGCGGCAGCAAGCAGGCTGTCTAGCGCGGCTTCAAAGCTGGCAACGTGTTGCGCTTCGGCATCGCCTTTGTGCAAGGCTGCGCCTTCACTGCCGATTAGTCCGCGTTGCTGTTCGGCAGTTTTCAACAGCACTTGATAGGCTTTGCTGTCCACAAATTTTTGGTCTAAATACGACACCATCACATTGCCGTGCAGCTGGCGCGTGATTTTGATGAAATGCGCGCCGTCTTGCCCTGCGATGTGTTCCAACGCGATTTCTGGGTTTTTCAGGCTGCCTGAAAGGGCGGCGATGGCGTTTTGCGTGGCTTGCTCGCTGGATAAATCAATCGGTTCAATGTCTATCAACGCGCGCAGCACGGCGGCATCAATCACGCGGCTTTCTTCGGCGATGGTGTTGCGGGCGCGCAAAAATTGTTTGGCGAGCTTGGTGAGTTCCGCGCCTTCCAGCATGCGGCTGCCTGCAACGATTTTGGCGTTTTCCACCGCCAGCCCGAGCAGAAATTCGTCTTTTTCCACTTCGTCTTTCAGATAACGTTCCTGCTTGCCGTATTTGGCTTTGTAGAGCGGCGGTTGGGCGATGTACACATAGCCGCGCTCAATCAATTCGGGCATTTGGCGATAGAAGAAAGTGAGCAGCAGCGTGCGAATGTGCGCGCCATCCACATCGGCATCGGTCATAATGATGATGCGGTGGTAGCGCAATTTTTCTAGGTTAAATTCTTCTTTGCCGATGCTGGTGCCCAGCGCGGTAATCAGCGTGGCAACTTCTTGGCTGGCGAGCATGCGTTCGAAGCGGGCGCGTTCCACGTTCAAAATCTTGCCTTTGAGCGGCAAAATGGCTTGGAATTTGCGGTCGCGCCCTTGCTTGGCTGATCCGCCTGCGGAATCGCCCTCCACTAAATACAATTCAGACAGCGCGGGGTCTTTTTCTTGGCAATCGGCGAGTTTACCCGGTAAGCCCAAGCCGTCCATCACGCCTTTGCGGCGCGTGAGTTCGCGGGCTTTGCGGGCGGCTTCGCGGGCGCGGGCGGCTTCCACAATCTTGCCGCAGATAATCTTGGCATCGTTGGGGTTTTCTTCCAAAAAGTTTTTCAACGCTTCGCCCAATACTTCGTTGACCACAGGCGAAATTTCGCTGGAAACCAGTTTGTCTTTGGTTTGCGAACTGAATTTGGGGTCGGGCAGTTTCACAGATAACACGCAGGTCAAACCTTCGCGCATATCGTCGCCTGAGGTGTCCACTTTGGCTTTTTTGGCGATGTCGTTATCGGCGATGTATTGGTTGATGGTGCGCGTCATGGCTTGGCGCAGGGCAGTGAGGTGGGTGCCGCCGTCGCGTTGCGGGATGTTGTTGGTGAAGCATTGCACGGATTCTTGGTAGCTTTCGTTCCATTGCATCGCGCATTCCACCGTCATGCCGTCTTTTTCGCCCAGCGCGTAGAAAATCTTGCTGTGCAAGGGTTTTTTGCTGCCGGTGATGTATTGCACAAAGCCTTGCACGCCGCCCGATTCGGCGAAGTCTTCGTGTTTGCCATCGCGTTTGTCAAACAGTTCAATGCGCACGCCGTTGTTGAGAAACGAGAGTTCGCGGATGCGCTTGGCGAGCGTTTCAAATTTGTATTCCACTGTGCCAAAGGTGTCTTCGCTGGCGAGAAATTGCACGCGCGTGCCGTGGCGATTTTCAGGCTGCGCTGCGCCGATGACTTTCAGCGGCTCTACGGTTTCGCCGCGATGAAATTCTACAAAATGCTCTTTGCCTTCGCGCCAGATGGTGAGTTTGAGCCAATCGGACAGCGCATTAACCACGCTCACGCCCACGCCGTGCAAGCCGCCTGATACTTTGTAGCTGTTGTTATCAAATTTTCCGCCTGCGTGCAGAATGGTCATAATCACTTCGGCGGCAGAACGACCTTCTTTGGGGTGTATGCCTGTGGGAATGCCGCGCCCGTTGTCTTCGATGGTGATGGATTCATCGGCGTTGATGGACACGGTGATGCGGTCGCAATAGCCTGCTAGGGCTTCATCGATGGCGTTGTCTAGCACTTCAAACACCATGTGGTGCAAGCCGCTGCCGTCTTGGGTGTCGCCGATATACATACCTGGGCGTTTGCGAACGGCTTCTAGGCCTTCTAGGACTTGGATACTGGCTGCGCCGTATTCTTGATTGGTTGCTTGGGTCATGGTTTTGGTCTTTATTTTGAATGTGAATTGATGGGTTTTCAGGCTGCCTCATTAGAACGCGGCGATAAACAACGCTATCACGCAAACCAAGCCCACGCTCCAAATGGCGGAGCGTGCGGTGGCTTTGTCTTGGGCGTATGCCCAAATAAAGGCGACGCGAGAAAGCAGAAACAGGGTTGCCCAAAAGTTGATTGTGCCTTGCGCGGCTTCGCCTGTGGCGTGGGCGATGATGACGGCGGCGGCGTAAAGCGGCAGCATTTCGTAGCCGTTTTGTTGCGCGGCGTTGAGGCGTGCGGCTTTGCCTGTGGCGCGGGCGAGAATTTCGCGCGGGTTGTGGTTTTCGGCGGCGTGCATATTGGCGGCTTTTTTGGCGGCAACGGAGCAGAATAAATTGAACAAGGCGAAAAGGAAAATGCTGAAATAGGCGAAAGTCATGGGGATTCCTTGTGTGCCCTTTTCAGGCTGCCTGAAAAGGGGTTTGAATGTAAACGCGCAATTATATCATAGCCTTGCTAGGATACGTTTTCAGGCTGCCTTGTGCTGTTTGTTGCTTACATTAAGGCAGCCTGAAAATCATTTATCGGCGTTGTCGGCAAGGATTTTGTGGTACACGCTGGGCGGAACGTAGCGTTTTACAATCTCGCGCCAGCCTTTGGGCCCAACTAGCCCTTTCACCATGGTGGACGAAATCTCGGCAATTTCGCGCGGTGGCATCAAAAACACGGTTTTGATGGCGGGCTGCAAATCGGCGTTGATGTGGCGCATGGCGCGTTCGTATTCATAATCGCCGGCGGAGCGGATGCCGCGCACGATAAACGCCGCGCCAACGTCGTGGGCGTAGTTCACCAAAAATTGATATTCATACGATGCCACGCGCACGTTGGGATAGGGCTTTGCCATGTCTTGCAAAAAGGCGATGCGCTCAGCAACGGTGTAGCTGCTTTTTTTGTCGGGGTTGATGCCGATGGCAACAATCAGCTCGTCAAAAAGCTGTTGGGCTTCGGCTATCATCCATAAATGCCCATTGGTGGGCGGGTCAAAACTGCCTGCATACACGGCGCGGCGGGGGATGGGTTGCGTATTCATGTTAGATGGGATGGTAGCCTTGGAAGCCGATGGGGGCGGGGTTGCCTTGCGGGTTGGGGGTGAGCGCGATGTGCCAATCGGGCGAAAGGTTGTTGAGCAGCAAGATGTTGTCCACGTCTTTGAGGTTGTCTTTGTGTTGCGTGTGGTGATGAGGGAGCAGTCGGGCGAGGGCTTTTTGTTTGGCTTCGGCGGCAGTTGGGGCAACGAATAAGCCAAACTCGTGCGCTTCGGGCAGGGCTTCGGGGCAATAACCGCCCACGTTCACAAAATAGAGTTTCAGGCTGCCTGAAACGGAGGTGGCGGCTTTGGGGGCGACTTGGATGTCGTAGCCGTCTGCCCAGTTGATGACTTGCCAGCCGTCGATGTGGATTTTGTCGGCATCGCCAAACCACGCGGCTTTGAGCGCGGGGATGGCTTCTTGCCATGTGTCGCAAACGGCAAACTGCACATCGTGGACTTCGATGTTGGATTGCCCTGCGCTGCCGCCGAGATAAAAAAGATGGAGTTGAGGCATGGTGGTTTCCTTGTGGAACGAGCCGCGCATAATAAAGGCAGCCTGAAAAACGGTAAATACCATTTTCAGGCTGCCTCTCTTTTTCAGGCTGCCTATCTATGTTTACAAGGCGAGCAAATTAGTGCCCACCGCCGCCGCAAGCACCGCAGCAGCCGGAACCGCCTTGTTTCATGTCAATCACCATACGGCCTGTAATCTTGCCGTGGTGCATTTCGTCAAAGATGGCAGGCGCTTCATCCAGCGTGCGCAGTTGCACTTTGGGCACAACCAAGCCTTCCGCGCCGAATTGGAACGCTTCTTCCAAGTCTTTGCGCGTGCCCACCAGCGAACCGACCACTTCAATGCCGTCCAACACCACGCGCGGGATAGACAAATCCATGCTTTCAGGCGGCAAGCCAATCGCCACCACGCGGCCGCCCGCGCGAACGCAGTCCACAGCCGAGTTAAACGCCGCTTTGGATACAGCGGTTACCACCGCCGCGTGTGCGCCGCCATTGGTGTGTTTTTTGATGAATTCGGCCGCGTCTTCTTTGTTGGGGTTCACCACCAAATCCGCGCCGCTTTCTTTGGCAAACGCCAATTTTTCATCGTTCACATCCACCGCAATCACGTGCGCGCCGAATACTTTCTTCGCATATTGCACGCCCAAGTTGCCCAAGCCACCTGCGCCGTAAACCGCAATCCATTGCCCGGGGCGGACGCCGGCCACTTTAATGCCTTTGTATGTGGTAACGCCCGCGCAAGTGATGCTGGATGCTTGGGCAGGGTCTAAGCCTTCGGGTACTTTCACGGCGTAATCGGCATCCACAATGCAATGCGTCGCCATGCCGCCGTCGGCAGTGTAGCCTGCGTTCAACACGCTGCGGCACAAAGTTTCGCGCCCTGTGTTGCAGTATTCGCACGAGCCGCAGCTTTGGAACAACCACGCAATGCTCACGCGGTCGCCCACTTTCAACGCTTTCACGCCATCGGCAACTTCTTTCACCACGCCGATGCCTTCGTGTCCCAACACCACGCCCGTTTTATCGCCATAATCGCCTGCGGCAACGTGCAAATCGGTGTGGCACACGCCACAATATTCCACTTCAACCAATGCTTCGTTGTAACGCAAAGGGCGGATTTCTTTTTCTGTTACTTCCACGCCGTGTTTTGCATTGGGGTTCACTACTGCTGCTTTCATTTTAGCCATGATTTTTCTCCGTATTTGGAAATGGTTTAACAATGGGTTTTTGAAAATGGCGCAAACCGCGCGCCAACGTGAACTGCGGCATCAGTATGCGCTTTTGTTTTAAGAAATGTCAAGATTTGTAATGTAAAAAATCCTTTGTAATCAAATGGATATATATGTTATAGTGTAACTGGTTGCACTCGTAGCTTGGCTACACGTTTTCAGGCTGCATCGTACCCTAGCGATTAAGCAGCCTGAAAAACTTTCTGTTAAAATTCGCTTCCTTAACACCACATCAAAACGGAACGCGCCATGCAAGTGCCACAAGAAATCCGCATCAACAAAACACGCGACACGCTCACCCTTGTTTACCCCAACCACGAACACGCCTTGCCTGCCGAATTTTTGCGCGTGTATTCCCCCAGCGCGGAAGTGCGCGGGCACGGCGTTGGACAGGAAACGCTGCAAACGGGCAAACGCGGCGTGTTGATTACCGATTTGGAAGCCGTGGGCAACTACGCGCTCAAAATCACCTTTTCCGACGGACACGACAGCGGTTTATACGACTGGGCATATCTGCACAACCTCGGCAGCCAGCAAGCAGAATTATGGCAGCAATATCTTGCCCTGCTCGCCATGGAAGGCGCATCGCGCGACCCCGATTTAACCGCGCCCGCTCCGACCAAAGCCCATAGCTGCGGCGGCTGTTCGCATCATTAACCCCATTTCAGGCTGCCTTTGGCGCGCCTCCGCTTTGAATATATTTATGGCAGCCTGAAACGCCATTGCCCTGTTTCAGGCTGCCCTTTGCCACCACCCCACACACATGACAAACCTATACACCCTTATCCCCGCCCTGCTCATTATCGGCACTTGCCTGTTCAGCTACCTCGGCTTCACCAACCGCGTGATTTTTGACCGCTACCAATTCCAAGTGGGGCAAGTGCGCTACAACAAGCAATACTACCGCCTGATCACATCAGGCTTTTTGCACGCCGATTGGGGGCATTTGTTTTTTAATATGCTGACGCTGTATTTTTTCTCCAGCCCCATCATGTATTACTACGGTGTATTCGTGTTTATTTGGCTCTACCTCGGCTCCATCGTGGCAGGCAACGCCTTTTCGCTGTGGCTGTATAAAAACCGCCCCAGCTATGCTGCCATCGGCGCATCGGGCGGCGTGTCGGGCGTGTTGTTTGCCGCCATCGCGCTTGCGCCACTTAGCAACATCGCACTCTATGGTCTGCTTGCAATGCCAGCTTGGATTTTCGCCACTTTATACTTCGCCTACTCGGTTGTGATGCTGCTCAAACCCCGCCCGTGGGACAACATTGGGCACGCCGCGCATCTGGGCGGCGCAGCCTTGGGCATGGTATTGGTTGCCACGCTCTCGCTGCCCATTTTTGTGCACAACATTATTTACATTGCCATTATGAGCCTGCCGCTGCTGTATCTGGCATACGAATTACTGATTAACAAGAAAGCCCGCTAATGATGAACCTCACCCGCCTTGCCGCCCTACTCGCTTGCAGCACCGCGCTGTGCGCCTGCGACAAAATTTCCGAAGCCCTCCACCCCGCCTCCGAGCCTGCCGCCGCCAGCCAAGCATCCGCGCCCGCTGCTTCTGCGCCCAAAGCCATCAACGTGCGCGAAGCCTTTATCAGCGCGTGTTTGAGCACCGCATCGCAGCAAGCCCCCGCCGATGATGCCACCATGCAATACTGCGGCTGCGTGTATGACGAAGGCGCGAAAGCCTATGGCGACAAAGCCCAATGGGACAGCGCGCTCGCCATTGATAAACCCGAAAACATGCCCGAAAAACTGCAAAAAACCGTTGCCAGCGTATCGGATAGCTGTTCGCAAAAATTCTTTGGCGTAAGCGCGGCTTCGGCCGCATCGGCGGCGATTGCATCCGCGCCCGCTTCTGCACCTGCGGCATCGCACCCCGCCGCGAAAAGCAACGCACCCGCCAAAGCGGCATCGCAACCTGCCGCCGCCAGCACGCCCGCCCATGCCGCCGGCGCATCCGCCGTTGCCGCATCCGATGCCAGCGCACCCATTGCCAGCGCAGGCAGCCATTCGGGCGGCAAACGCCGCGGGCATCATCGCCGCCGTTAATTTAATTAGGCAGCCTGAAAAGCGTTTACATTGATAACTCGTTTTCAGGCTGCCTTTATAGCCTAAACCACGTTTCAGGCTGCCTTTTATACCGCGTTATCCTTATCCCTAGAAAGCCCCATCATGACCGACCAAAAAACCCATTTCGGCTATCAAACCGTAAACGAAAGCGAAAAAGCAGGCAAAGTTGCCCAAGTGTTTCATTCTGTTGCCAAAAATTACGACATTATGAACGATGTGATGTCGGGCGGGCTGCACCGCGTGTGGAAACATTTCACCATCAACACCGCGCGCGTGCCCAAAGGCGGCAAAGTGTTGGACATCGCAGGCGGCACAGGCGATTTGTCGCGCGGCTGGGCAAAGCGTGTGGGCAAAGATGGCGAAGTGTGGCTCACCGACATCAATTCCTCCATGCTCACCGTGGGGCGCGACCGCCTGCTCAACGAGGGCATGATTTTGCCCGTTGCCGTGTGCGATGCCGAAAAACTGCCCTTCCCCGATAATTATTTTGACCTTGTTTCCGTGTCGTTTGGCTTGCGCAATATGACGCACAAAGACGTTGCCCTTGCCGAAATGTATCGCGTGTTAAAGCCCAGCGGCACGCTGTTGGTGCTGGAATTTTCCAAAGTGTATGAGCCGCTGAAACCTGCTTACGATTTTTACTCGTTCAAATTTTTGCCGCTGATGGGCAAATACATCGCCAAAGATGCCGAGAGTTATCAATACCTTGCCGAAAGCATCCGCATGCACCCCGACCAAGAAACGCTAAAACAGATGATGCTAGACGCAGGCTTTGACCGCGTGGATTACCACAATTTGAGCGCGGGCATTGTGGCGTTGCACAAGGGCGTGAAATATTGATGGAGCAGATAAGGCAGCCTGAAACGGGAAAACATGTTTTCAGGCTGCCTTAGTTTGTGCGGTTGTTATCTGCGCTTAAACTACCCTTGCCGACCTTGCCCATATTTAGCAAAGGCAGCCTGAAAACAAGCGCAGCGAGTTTCTGCGAAGCTAAAACAGCCCGTAGGATGGGCAACTCGCTTGCCCACCCTACAACCCCAAATGGAACGTCGGCAACTCGCCGACATTT
This sequence comes from Kingella oralis, assembly GCA_905373195.1. Classification (GTDB taxonomy): domain Bacteria; phylum Pseudomonadota; class Gammaproteobacteria; order Burkholderiales; family Neisseriaceae; genus Kingella_B; species Kingella_B oralis_A. The sequence goes on along the minus strand of CAJPSG010000025.1, from coordinate 128 downwards.
TTGCCAACCCGCGCTATCTTGTTCACCACCACCCCATTCCCCGCATTCCCTATCATCAATTCTCCAAAAGGCAGCCTGAAAACGCAAAACCCATTTTCAGGCTGCCTCATCCACCATAATCCCAACCC
>CAJPSG010000024.1 GCA_905373195.1 Kingella oralis | reverse complement strand
CGACAAACCGCTAGGGGCGTTGTAGTCCAAGCATGGATAGTTTTTCAGGCTGCCTATGCCGCCACCAAACCAAATCACGAAGCGAAACGCGATTGCTTCTTTTGGGCGTATTGTTGATAAATACGCCTTTTTTTGCGCCTTGCTGCGGGTAATGGCATGGAGGCAGCCTGAAACAGCAGGGCAGCAGATTGAACCGTTTGCATGGCGTTGCGCCGCCATACCCACGCTTTCGATTGCCGTAGCCCAAGCAGTGATAGAAGGTTTCAAGCTGCCCCAACGCGCATCCAATCCCTACCCCTGTTTCTCCAACATCTTACGAAACCGCACCAACGCCAGCCCCAAAAACACCACCCCCGCCACCGACAACGCCAACAGTTGCCCCCACACCGTTTCCAGCCCCGCCCCGCGAAACATCACCGCCTGCGCAAAGCGGACAAACTGCGTGCTGAGCCAATATTCGCTCACCCGCTGCGCCATCTCGGGCATATTGGCGCGCGGCGACGTGCTGCCTGAAAACATCATAAACACGATGTAAGTGGGCACCATCAGCAGGCTGTATTGCGGCATGGTGGGCGCAAGCGTGGCGAGCATCACCGACAACGAAGCCACCGAAAACATAAACAACACCACGCCCAGCGCATACAGCGCAAACGATCCCGCCAAATGCGCCCCAATCGCGCCGCCCACCACAAATTTCATGCACAGCACCGCCGCCACGCTCACTACCGAGCCGTTTGCCAAGATTTTGGCGGCAACGATTTCGGTGGCGGTTACCGGCATCACCAGTAAGTGTTCCATCGTGCCGTGCTCGCGCTCGCGAATCACCGCCGCGCCCACCAACACCAGCGTAATCAGCATAATATTGTTGCCCGCCAACGCCGCGCCCATAAACCAACTGCTTTCGTTGTTTGGGTTGTATTGCAAATTCACCACCGCGCGGGCGGGCATGGCTTGGCTGATTTGCTGCTTCACGCCCATAAACGCTTGGATTTCGCGGTTAAAAATTTGCGCAATATAGCCCGAGCCCAAGCCCGCTTGCGTCATCGCGGTGGCATCCACCAAAAGCTGCACTTCGGGCGCGCGCCCTGCCGCCACATCGCGTTGAAAATTGGGCGGAAATTCCAACACAAAGGTAAGCTGGCTTTTATCCAGCAATTCGTGCGTGTCTTGCGGATTGATGTAAACAGGCTTGGCAAACTGCGGCGGCAGCAGCGCGTCGGCAATCTGCCGCGAAAGCGGGCTGCGGTCGTAGTCCACAATGCCCACGTTGGCGTTGCGCACGTCTGATGTGGTGTTTTTGGCGGAGTTGTACACCATGCTGGTGAACATCATCACGATAAAAATCACCAAGATGGTGTCGCCAAACAGGCTGCGCAGTTCTTTGCCCGATAGGGCGAGAATGTTTTTTAGGGTTCGCATGGGGGGCTTTCTTGTGGGGGATTAGGCAGCCTGAAAACCGATTTCAGGCTGCCTTTCAATCGTAAAAAAGCAGTTCTTTTCGTTCTGCAAACAGAGTTTCAATAAATTCAACCAATTGTTTACCAGTAAACGTAATCGTGTTTTCGTGTGAACCATAAATCATCCAGCTCAACGATTTATCAACCACAACATCTTCATTTAAATCAGTTGTGATGTTTTCAACATCATCTACATCATCCAATGAAATATCTTGTTCAAGATTTGGCTTTCATTTTCAGATAATTTTCTAACGTAATATTCTGAATTATTCATATTTTTACTTCTCTTGCTTTTGCAAACTCAAACACGCCAGCGTTAAAAACACGATAGCAAACATCGCCAGCATGGCGTATTCCTTGCCAAAATCCCACATATCCAAACCTTTGGTAAAGCCGCCGATGGACACGCGCTGATACCACGAAGCGGGAAAGCTCACGCCGATTGCATACGCGCCGCCGCTCATGGTGGAAACGGGATACATCATGCCCGAGAAATTGGAGGCAATGGTTACGCAGCCGATGGCAGAAATAAAAAACGCCGCCGTTTGCGATTTGGTGAACGCCGAAACCAGCAGCCCAAACGCGGTGGTCGCCGCAACGTGCAACAGCGTGCCGATAAACAACGCCAGCAGCGAGCCTTTAAGCGGCACGCCAAACCAAAACACAATCATCAGCGACAGCGAGACAAAATTAAACACGCCCATCGCCAAATAAGGCAGTTGCTTGCCCATCAAATACTGCGGCACGCTGGCGGGGCTGGCGTATAGATTGGCGATGGAGCCGATTTCGCGTTCGCGCACCACCGAAAGCGCGGTCATAATCGCAGGAATCATGGTCAGCACCATCATCAGCACATTGGGCACAATCGCGTTCATGCTTTTAAAGTCTTGATTGTAAAGAAAACGCGGCACGATGGTGGCGGCTTTGGGCAAATCCATGCCGCGCGCTTTGAGCGTGTCCAAGTTATACCGCTGCACCATGCTTTGCGCGTAGGCTTGGATGTTGCTGGCGTTAAATGGAATCGTGCCGTCTATATAAAACCCGATTTCAGGCTGCCGCCCCTGCGCCAAGCTGCGCCCGAAATCGGGCGGCACATCAATCACCAGCACCACTTGGTTGCTTTTCAAGCGCGCTTCCGCCTCTTGCAGGGAATACACGGGCGGTTGCTCTTTGAAATAGGGCGAGCCGCGAAAATACTCAATCACGCGGCGGCTTTCTGCCGATTGATCGCGATCCAGCGCGGCAAATTTTAAATTCGCCACGTCAAACGAAATCGCCCAGCCCACCGCCGCCAGCATAATGGCAGGGCCGAGCGCGGCAAAAAATAGGCGGATTTTGTCGCGCAGCAATTCTTTGGCTTCGCGGCGGGCAAAGGTGAGCACGGTGGCAAACCAGTAGAAAAAAGAATGGGGCATGATGGTCTCGATGGTAATAGGCAGCCTGAAAATGGGGCGACGAGGGTTGTCGCCTAATGGGGATGAGCGGTTATCCGTTTTCAGGCTGCCGAGATTATAGGGGCTGGCTGGACGGGTGTCCAATTTTGGCTTTGCGCTGTGCCAAGCTGTGCTTTTCAGGCTGCCTGTGCTGTTTGTGTAAACAAAATGCGCCGCGATGCAAACAAATCTTTACAAAAATTGTGTTATGCCATAACATCTAGCCCGCATTTTTGCACGCAACAAAAACAAAGGAAAAAAGAATATGACCAAAACACTATTGGCTGCGCTATTGTACGCCATTTCGTTGTCTGCCCACGCGCATCGGGTGTGGGTGTCTACCAACCACACGCATGGCGGCGAGATTTTGAAAGCGGAATTGGGCTATGGCGAGTTCCCCGAGTTTGAACCGATTGCCAAGGAGCGGCTGGATATTTTTAAGCCGCTGCAACTGGTTACGCCGCAGGGCAAGCAAAATTTGGTGCAAAAGGGTTTGCACAATTATCAATACGAAAGCGCGAAGCCTGTGAAAGACGGCAGCTTTTTGGTGTTGGCGGAATATTTGCCGACATTTTGGTCAAAAAACGCGGCGGGCTGGAAGCGGCAAAATATGACGCAAATGCCCGATGCCACTTACTGCGAGCAAACGCGGATGTATGGCAAGAATATTGTGAATGTGGGGCATGAAAGCGCGGATACAGCGCTGATTACGCGCCCTGTGGGGCAGATGTTGGAGATTGTGCCGCTGGATAATCCTGCCAATGTGCAAGTGGGCGAGCGGTTTAAGGTGAAGGTGTTGCTCAACGGCGAGCCGCTGCCCAACGCCACGCTCACGGCAACGTTTGATGGCTTTGACACCAGCGATAGAGGCAAAACGCACAAGGTGGAAGCGCAGGCATTTTCCGATACCACGGGCGATGACGGCACGGTAGCGATTATTCCGCTGCGGCAGGGCTTTTGGAAGGCAAGCGTAGAGCATAAATCGGATTTTGCCGACCAAAAGGTATGCCAAAAAGTAGCGAATTACAGCACGCTGACGTTTCAGATTGGGCATACGCATCATTAGTGCGCGGATGGGATAAAAAGGCAGCCTGAAAACAGGAATGCCGTTATGCCCGCGAGAACAATCTGTCGCTCGGATTTTATCCAAACGCCCGCCCGTGCGGAAATGATGCGCTTCAAACAGGCTGGGTGTCGGGCAAAGCAAGGTTTCAGGCTGCCTTTGGAATGATAGGCAGCCTGAAAACGTATTGGGCTGGGGTTTGCTTTTCAAGCTGTCCCGCTGCATTGCGGCAAGCCGTTTGTCGAGGCGGATGGAAACCGTTGCAAGGAGGTCGTAGACTGACGGCGCAGGGCAACGAGGAGGGCAAAGATTTCAGGCTGCCTTTGGGAACGCTAAGGCAGCCTGAAAATGTTTCCGACAGGGCAAACAAACACGCCATGCCGTTTGTTTTGAACGTTGCCCGCTTGGGCAGCCTGAAAGCGCATCAGGCGGGGTTTTGCCTTTTCAGGCTGCCTCTGACCGCGCCTTATGCCCGTCGCCCCATGCTTTTAACGCCAGCAGCACGGGCGCAAGCGTCTGCCCGTAGGCGCTCAGGCGGTATTCCACGCGCGGCGGCACTTCGGCATAGACGGTGCGCTCGATGATGCCGTCGGCTTCCAAGGCGCGAAGTTGCGCGGTGAGCGTGCGTTGCGACACGGCGGGCAGGATGCGGCGGATTTCGTTAAAACGCAGCACGCCGTCGGTATGCAGGCGGTAGAGTATTGTGCCTTTCCATTTGCCGCCGATAACGGCCAGCGTGGCTTCCACCGAGCAGCCCTCGGCGCAGTCGAATGCGGTGTGTGCGGTTTTGCCCATGATTTGTTCCTTTGAAAACGGTTTCAGACGACGTTTCGCTTTTTCAGGCTGCCTTTTGCAGTATCTTATAAGTAACCTGCTGAAAAATAAGTGCCTTCTTAACAAGTTCGCGCCTTTATCTTATGATGCCCGCGTCTTTTTCACAATCGGAGAAACCGCAAATGAAAGCCGTCGGCTTCAACCGCCCGCTGCCCGTCAGCGATGAAAACTGCCTGTTGGACATCGAATTGCCCGCGCCCGAACCCAAGCCGCACGATTTGTTGGTGGAAGTGTATGCCGTGTCGGTCAATCCCGCCGACGTGAAAGTCCGCGCCGCGCACACGCCTGCCGAAGGGCAGTACCGCGTGTTGGGCTGGGACGCGGCGGGCGTGGTCAAAGCCGTCGGCAGCGCAGTGCGCGGCTTTGCGGCGGGCGACGAGGTGTATTACGCGGGCGCCATCAACCGTCAGGGCTCGTATGCCCAGTTGCAGGCGGTGGACAGCCGCATCGCCGCCCAAAAACCGCGCACGCTCGATTTCGCCCAAGCCGCCGCGCTGCCGCTTACCGCGCTCACCGCGTGGGAAACGCTGTTTGACCGCCTCGACGTAAACAAACCCGTGGCAGGCGGCAGTCGCACCCTGCTGCTGGTGGGCGGCGCGGGCGGGGTCGGCTCGATTGCCGTGCAGCTGCTGAAAACGCTCACCGACATTCAAATCATCGCCACCGCCTCCCGTCCCGAGAGCGAAGCATGGCTGCGCCGCCTCGGCGCGGATTTTGTGATTAACCATCACCACAGCCTGCCCGAACAGGTGGAAAAACTCGGCATCGGCGCACCCTCGTGGGCGTTTTCCACCAGCCATACCGAACATTACCTGCCGCAACTGGCGGAACTGCTTGCCCCGCAAGGCCGCATCGCGCTGATTGACGACCCCGCCGCACTCGATGCCAATCCTCTGAAAGGCAAGAGCATTTCGCTGCATTGGGAATTTATGTTCACCCGCCCCCTGCGCGAAACCGCCGACATCGCGCGGCAGGGCGAAATCCTCGCCAAAGTGGCGCAACTGGTTGATGAGGGTCGTCTGAAAACCACCGCCACGCACATTATCGACGGCATCAACGCCGCCAACCTGCGCCGCGCCCATCAGATGGTGGAACGCGGGGATATGGTGGGTAAGGTGGTGCTGGCGGGGTGGTGATTGGGTAAATGGCGCGGGATGCACAGAAGGCAGCCTGAAAACCAATCCCGATTCATCGTAAAAAGGCAGCCTGAAAAGCGTGTTTTGGCTTTTCAGGCTGCCTTTATCGTGTGCGGATTACTCTGCCGTGCCAGCGGCTGCTTGTGCGGGTTGGGATTCCCCTTACAGAAAAACGTTGGATACGAGTATCCGACCTACGGGCTGCTACCTTGCTTTGCATGGATCAGCAAGGCAAAAGGCAGCCTGAAAGCCGCATGGAACGGCTTTCAGGCTGCCTTTTTTATTGCGCGTTTAATTAAACAAATTGAAAACATAGTTGCGATAGTTTTTATTTAAATTTATATTCCGCCCCATCGCAGCTCTGCTGCATACAACCCGCTATGAAAGGAACCAACCATGCCCATCCATGAACTTTATGAACGCTGCGAAACCGGCTACGAATACGCCTTCCGCCAAATGAACCAACAATCCGCCAACAAATAAGGAAACCATGATGAATAAATACCCCGTAACCCACCTGACCATGAACAACGGCGCGCCCGTTGTCGATAACCAAAACTCCATGACCGCCGGACCGCGCGGCCCTTTGCTGGCGCAGGATTTGTGGCTAAACGAAAAACTCGCCAACTTCGTGCGCGAAGTCATCCCCGAGCGGCGTATGCACGCCAAAGGCTCGGGCGCGTTTGGCACGTTTACCGTTACCCACGACATCACCCAATACACCCGCGCCAAAATCTTCAGCGAAATCGGCAAAAAAACCGAAATGTTCGCCCGCTTCACCACCGTTGCCGGCGAGCGTGGCGCGGCCGATGCCGAGCGCGACATCCGCGGCTTTGCGCTGAAGTTTTACACCGAAGAAGGCAACTGGGACATGGTCGGCAATAACACGCCGGTCTTCTTCCTGCGCGACCCACGCAAATTCCCCGATTTGAACAAAGCGGTAAAACGCGACCCGCGCACCAATATGCGCTCGGCAACGAACAACTGGGATTTCTGGACGCTGCTGCCCGAAGCCTTCCACCAAGTGACCATCGTGATGAGCGATCGCGGCATCCCCGCCAGCTACCGCCACATGCACGGCTTCGGCTCGCACACTTACAGCTTTATCAACGCGCAAAACGAGCGTTTTTGGGTGAAATTCCACTTCCGCACCCAACAAGGCATCAAAAACCTGACCAACGCCGAAGCCGCCGCCATCATTGCTGACGACCGCGAAAGCCACCAGCGCGACCTTTATGAAGCCATCGAGCGCGGCGACTTCCCGAAATGGACGATGTACGTGCAAATCATGCCCGAAGCAGACGCCGAAAAAGTACCGTACCACCCGTTTGACCTGACCAAAATCTGGCCGAAAAAAGACTATCCGCTGATTGAAGTGGGTGAGTTTGAGCTCAACAAAAATCCGGAAAACTTCTTCGCCGACGTCGAACAATCCGCCTTCGCGCCGAGCAATCTCGTGCCCGGCATCAGCGTCTCGCCCGACCGCATGTTGCAGGCGCGCCTCTTTAACTACGCCGACGCGCAGCGTTATCGCTTGGGCGTAAACCACCACCAGATTCCGGTAAACCGACCGCGCTGCCCCGTGCACAGCAACGCCCGCGACGGCCAAGGCCGCGCCGACGGCAACTACGGCTCCGCCATCCACTACGAGCCCAACAGCTTCGGCCAATGGCAGGAGCAGGCGCAATACGCCGAGCCGCCTTTGAAAATCAACGGCGACGCCGCGCATTGGAACTACCGCGAAGACGACGCCGACTACTTCAGCCAGCCGCGCGCCTTGTTTGAACGGATGAGCGACGAGCAAAAACAAGCCTTGTTCGCCAACACCGCCGCCGCAATGGGCGACGCGCCGGACTTCATCAAATACCGCCACATCCGCAACTGCGCCCGTTGTCATCCCGACTACGCAGAAGGCGTTGCCCGAGCATTGGGCTTGAGCGTGGCGGATGCCGAAGCCGCCCGTGCCAGCGATCCGGCATTGGGTCAGCCCGGCCTGCTGTAAGGCAGAATAGGGCAGCCAGAAAAGACAGCTCATGCAAACAAAGGCAGCCTGAAAAGCGTGTTTCGGCTTTTCAGGCTGCCTTTATCGTGTGCGGATTACGCTGCCGCGCCAACGGCTTTGAGCAGCTCGTCTGCCGCCAAAATGCCCAGCGCGTTGCCCGCCAAGGGGCTGTCGCCGGTGAGCAGGCGGCGGTCTTTGTGCACGCTGCCGGCGATGCTGGTTTTGCTGTTTTTCACCACCATGCCCAGCTCTTCCAGGCGTTTGGCCAAGAGCCACGGCAGTTTGCCGGGCATATAGCCGATGTCCAGATTCGCGCCTTCGTCCAAGGCGTCGGGGGAACACGCACAGCTCTCGTAGCCTTTGAACGGGAACTCGCTATCGGCGCGACCTACACCAGCCGCCGCCAATGCCGCAGGGCCGTGGCACAGGGTGATGATGAATTTGTCGTTTGCCAACGCCCAATCCAGCAGGCGCTGCATGTCGCGGCTTTCAGGCAGTTTATTGAACGCGCCGTGGCCGCCGGGAATCAGCACGGCGATATAGGGCGAATCGGGCGCGGTTACTTCGTCCAAAATGTCGGCAAGGCGCGCGGGTTTGTCGAGCTTGGGCAGGTATTCGGCGTAGCGAGGTAGGGTGGGCACTTGCTGCCCACGCATCGGTTCCGGCTGTCGCCGAAGGCAGCCTGAAACCTTTGCAAA
>CAJPSG010000023.1 GCA_905373195.1 Kingella oralis | reverse complement strand
ATGGTTGCGTGTGATGATTAAAAAATAGGCAGCATACTTTTTAGGACATCACCTACGATAATTAGCCCTAATGAGTGGACAACCCTAACCACTATCCCATCCTGCGCTGAAAAATACGATGTTTCCAAGCTGGAACTCAAAACCAGCCGTCTCTAAATCACCTTTTCCACCACTGCCGCCTTGTTGGTTAAGGCGGTTTTTTTGTTCGCCGCATCTGCGGCATTTTTTGGAGTATTACCATGAAACCAAACTTAATCCGTAAAACCCTTTGCGCCGCTTTGATTTCAGGCTGCCTGATGAGCGGCAGCGCATGGGCAGGCGGCATTCCGACCACCGATATTCCCGTGTTGACGCAAGCCCTTCAACAGGTAGAGCACGGCAGACAGCAAGTTGAAAAACTGGCTGAATCCATTAAGCAGCTCAAAAATCAAGTGAAAGCCTTGACCAGCCAAAACAACTATGGTGGCATTAAATCCCAAGTGAAAGATGCGTTTGACAGCGAATGGAAAGAGTTTTATTCCAACTTTGCCAAACAAGACACCAAAAATCTCACTGCCGCCAAGAATTATGACCCCAATAATTTCAAAAAAACCATGGAGCAGCAGTTTGAGATGATGAGCAAAGCAGCGAAAGACTCTAAAAACCGCCTTGATAATCTTGAAAGAATGATAGGCGAAGTCAATAAAACCAAAGATGCCAAAGCTGCTGCCGACTTGGCTAACCGCATTGCGATTGAAAACGGCATCATCGCGCAAAACCAAGCCAACGTAACCAATATGTTGAAAATGGTGGAAATGCAAAAAGAAGCCCAACGCGAGCAAGCACGCAATGCGATGCACTGCGGCATTGCCAAACAAGCAGGCGTGGAAGCACGCGGCTGCTAAAACATACAGCCCCGTGAAAGCGGGGCTTTTTTGCAAGAAAGGCAAACCATGGTTTCTTCTGTTTTTCAAGATTTAACTGATACCTTTGTGGTGAAATTTGGCACGGAGCTGTTTAACAATATCGGCACATTTATTGCCAATATTTCCCCCTTGTTTGCATCGGGTTTTTGCTTATACGTTGTGATTATCGCGCTAAACGCATACAACAGGGGATTAGATGAGAACATTATTGATTTAAGTAAGCGCATAATAGCTTGGTTAATCATTATTGCCTTTGCCTTTAATGCGTCTCAATACAATTCGCTCGCCCAAATTATCTACAATATGCCTGAAACCCTGTCCCAAGCCTTTGGTAAAAGTGTGGATATAAAAATGTTTGATAGTGCCGCCCTCACTATGGATGTGATTGGTGCACAATTAAACCTAGCACGCATGGATTTAGATATAACGGATGCAGGTAATATCCTCGCCTTATGGGCGATTGAAGGCTGGTTGCGTTTTTGCACCAGCGTCTTACTTTCAGTCATCTTCGCTTATTGGGTGATTGCCAAAATTGTATTGGCACTCAATTTGATGGTCGGTCCAATGTTTATCGGCTCAATGCTGTTTCCCAGCACGCGGCAATACGGCATGAACTGGATAGGGCAATGCCTAAACAGCATTTTAACCATAGGCTTGTTGTCCGTTTTAGCGGGCATTGAAATCCAAACATTCAAAGAACACATAGACAATGCCAAAATGGCCATCACACAGGCAAGCAATATGGAAGCAATCGGTGTGGCTTTGGGCTTAATCATTCTCTTTACGGCTATGACGATTTTGTTTGTCTTGGCCGCATGGAAAGTTCCAGCGATGGCAACCGCATTAACAGGCGGCGCAAGCCTAGAAGGTGCAGGGGCGGGCTTACCGGGTTTGGCGGGTCGTCAAGCGGCTGGCGCAGCAAAATCCTCTATGAGAATGGCGGGTAGAGGTGCTGCCGGTGTGTGGAGACGATGGCGGGGGCGTGGCGGTTCAATAAAAGGCTAAATCGGTTAAAATGCCACACATCATCAATCAAGGAGCGCAACATGGATTTAGGAAGACTGGTTAGAGATTCAGAAGGAAATTTGGCGTTTTGGTGGTGCTGGGTTGTGTTGATTGCCGCCTTCGCATTATCTTGGGGAGCGACTTATTTTGTTTCGGAATATCTGCGCTACCATGTGCTTAATCGCTGGATTGCCCATCCATCCGATGTGGCTTTCGCGGCTTTTTTTCTTTCGGCTACGATTGTTCAATTTATCACAGGCTTATTGATTACCGCCTATTTTACCGAAGGCTTGAATATGGAATTTCACCCTTTCCATGATACCTTGGAAAATGTGGGCAGTTTTTTCTTGTTCCATATTATTTTTTGGTGGTTTGCGTGGCCAGTTACATTGTTGCTGATGATGCTGATTGCCACCGTTACCTTTTTGATGGCGTTATTTAGTCGCCGATAGAGTGCTTCCGTTTGTTTTAAACCTAACGCCTTGTTTCACCACAAGGCGTTTTATTTTTTGAAAGAAAAATCATGTTCAAACATTCCCAATATTGTTTTGCTGCCTTGGCGGCGGCTTTTTGGCTATCTGCCTGTTCCCATAACCCGCCCAAACCGTATGGCACGCCTTTTCCCATTAACGTGCCTGCTTCTCAATCCGCATCTCATTCAACCTCAACCGCAGAATAATCATCATGAGCCAAACTTCTCCTTCCAACACTCAAACCAAACTGAAAACGCCACTCAAATTTATTGAAGCTGCGCGTATTTTTGAATCATCCGAAATTGAGCGCGTGCGCAAAAACACCAAAATTGCTTGGCGCATCTGCGGCGTGTGCCTGTTGATTACAGGCATTGCTGTGGGCGCGGTGGCGGGTTTAACCCTGCTTAAAACCGTTGTGCCCTTTTTGGTGCGCGTGGACAACAACACGGGCGCAACCGATATTGTAACCATGATTAAAAATCAGCAGCAAAGCTATGGTGAAGTGATTGATAAAGCCAACTTATCGGCGTATGTGAAATACCGCGAAGGCTATGATTGGTATTCGGTGCAAGATACGTTTGATGCGACGGCGTTGATGTCAGATGGGGCATTGCAAACCGAGTTGGTTCGGCTCTACAAAGACAGCCCCAACGCGCCACATAAAGTCTTAACCGATAAATTCCGCATCAACATCAAAATTCTATCCATCAGCTTCATTGGTAAAACTGCACAAGTGCGTTATGAAAAAACCATGATTCCGCTTACCGCCGATAAACAAGTGATTGAGCCACAACGCTACGTCGCCACCATCACCTACGAATACCGCGACGAAGCCCTATCAGACGAAGCCCGCCTAATTAACCCATTGGGCTTTACCGTAACCAGTTGGCGCACCGATAAGGAGACCGTGCAATGATGCCACCCATTCATTTCAGGCAGCCTGAAAACAAGCGCAGCGCATTTGGGCGTAGCCAAAACGGATTAAAGTTTTGGTACAAACCAAACGCACCCCACACATTTCAACCCATTATCCGCCGCTTAACCCTAGCGGCTTTTTTGTTGCCCACGCTTGCCTTTGCCGACCCACGCATCCGCACCGAGGACTACTCCAATCAAAAGGTTTACCCCATTTACGCGCAAGTGGGGCGCGCGGCGATGGTACAACTGGCTGATGGCGAGTTTTTGGACACGCCATCCTCGCTAACAGGCATGGGCGACGCATTGGCTTGGAAATTGGCGGTTCGTGGTAACAACATCATCTTTAAACCCGTAGAGGAAAAGCCCATTACCAACCTGATTGTGGTTTCCAACAAACGCACCTACGCCTTTGATTTGAAGCTGGCGAGCAGCAAGCAACCGCCCACCTACATTTTGCGCTTTCGTTACCCCGATGAGATACGCCAAGCACGCGCTGCCAAAGCCGCCAAACGCCATGCAGCCGAACAAGCCTTGCAACAAGCGGGAGGTGTTCAGGCGATGGGCGATAACCGCAATTACTGGGGCTATGGCGATAAAACCCTTGCCCCCACCGCCATGTGGGACAACGGACGCTTTACTTACTTCCGCTTCAACAACGGGCGCACCTTGCCCGTGATTTACCGCATCAATGAAGACGGCAGCGAAAGCCTAACCGATAGCCACACCGAAGGCGATACCACCGTGGTGCATGAAACCGCAGCCAAATTTATCTTGCGTTCAGGCAAATCGGTACTTGGTATTGAAAACCGCAGCTACAACGCCACAGGCACATTCAACCGCCACGGTACAGACGATGGCGAAAGCGTGCGGCTCGTGAAATAGTAAACAGAAAGGAAAACCCTGATGGGATTATTAAACCGTTTCCGCAAAAAACAAGGCGATGGCGATTTGATGCAGCCTGAAAATGCCGAACAGCCATCTGAACAAACCACCATGTACGATAAAGTAGGCGACACCAATATTGAAGGCGGTGTTGCCGATGTGGAAAGCCTGAGTGGCAAAAGTTCTAGCCCACAGAAAATGATATTGGGCGGCGTTGCCTTGTTGGGCACAGGCTTGGCAATTGCCTTTATGATGATGTGGGCAAACCGCACCCCAGCCGAGCCACCTGTTGAAGAGAAAAAGATTGAAGTAAGCAACGACAGGCAATACGATTTTGCCGCCGAGCAAGCCAAAATCAAACGCGAGCTAGATGCACAAGGCGAAGCCGAAGTTGAAGCATCCACGCCCGAAGGCATCACGCCCGAAGTTGCCAGTGCGCCAAATGGGACATACGTTCAAACTGAAACCGTTGCCGCCTCCGAGCCACCGCCCAAAGACCGCCGTTTGCTAGGCGAAATATTGGTGGGCGATGAGGGCGGCTCAGGCAGCATAGGTGCAGACAACAGCGCAACGAACGATGCCACTGCCCAAGCCAAACTGCTTGCCAGCAGCAATAGCGAAGATATCCCGCCCATCAGCGAAAGCGAAATGAGCGGTTTGCAAAGTGGCGACAGCAACCCCGCATCCAGCGGCAGCCGTTTTGCTTCCCAGCTTAATCCCACGCAAACCGCAGGCGTTCGCGCTATGCGCCGTGCCAACAGCGATTACTTGCTTGCCAAAGGCACAAACATTTCTTGCACACTGCAAACACGGCTTGTTACCACCCAAGCAGGTTTTACCCGTTGCATCGTCAATAAAGACGTGTATTCCGCCAACGGCAAAGTATTGTTGGTGGAACGTGGCAGCAAAATCACAGGCGAGCAAACCGCCGCCTTGCTGCAAGGTCAAGCCCGCGTGTTCGCGCTGTGGAATGAAGTGGAAACCCCTTACGGCGTGCGGATTAACCTAGCCAGTCCATCAGCAGGACAACTGGGCGAAGCGGGCATTGGCGCAAACGTGAAATACCACTTTTGGCAACGCTTTGGTGGCGCAATCATGATTAGCCTGATTGGCGATTTGGGCAACTACGCCGGCAATCGCAAGAACAGTAATGGCAACGGTCAAACCTTCAATTTTGACAACACCTCACAATCGGCGCAAGACATGGCAACCGAAGCCCTGAAAAACAGCATCAATATTCCGCCCACAGGTTATGTAAACCAAGGCAGCTTCATCAACATCATCGTGGCGCGCGATGTGGACTTTGGCGGCGTGTATGAGCGCGTCAATCCGCATCTGCTTCCATTGGATGCAGGCGAAGCCAAGATTCGGCAATAGCACAAGGCAGCCTGAAAAAACGATTTCAGGCTGCCTAAATTGCGCTACAATTTCCCTTGATAATTCAAAAATTAATGATGAGGAAACACCATCATGTTATCGTCCATTCCTTTTGCCCATGATTCAGATATTGAAGCTCTATTTTTACAACCACAAACGCAAGAAAGCGATTATCAAAAAGTGCAGCAATTTATTCAAATTGCTCAACCTTACATGGATGATGTCTATCAAGCAGTACAGCGTCTTGCCGAACGAGAGAAATACACAGCACTTATCCCTGCGATACAATTTGTTTACAAATTAAATTACAATCAAATCAAAGAATTATTTCAAAAAATAGATAACGCATATGAAGCCAACCCAAGCCAAGAACTTGAAATACTACTACGACAATGTAGTCAGTTAAGAACAACAGCAGCAGAAATTTGTTCATTGTTAAGACAAATGCAACCACAAAAAAACGTTTCCTGTTCTGATTTAACCGATGAGGAATTTAATGCTTGGGTAGAGGCGACAATACAATACTATGGGGAATAGATATGAATAGAACGGAAATTCATATCTGTGCTGTTAATAGACCGCCACAAGAATATTTGTTTTTGCTACATGAAATGCACGTCTTTTTAGCTAGCGACAAAACAATTATTCCCGACTTATTTGGACGTGATGCGCCATTTGAGCGCAATCGTGCGGCAATGGATGAAAAAATCCGCCATCTGCATTTTTGTTTCCGTTCCGAATGGACAATAAAATGGCAGCGAAAAACACAATATCATCGTACCAGTGATAATTTCATTATCTATGTGCCACATTGGCGTTTTGATAATTGGTTTTGCATATTGGCGGTGATTACACCCGAAGCACATCGCCGCATCAATAACCTACTTCCGCAAATTATTCAAAAAGCACAGTGGTTTAATCAATTAGGAAAAGATGAGTTAATTCAGTTAGATTGGTTAATCTAATTTCTGTATCGTATATATACGGCAGCCTAGAAATCTTACTTTCAGGCTGCCTATTCTTTTGGACAAAACTATGCAACCCACCCTAATCAAATCCACCATTCAATCCGATGCCGCTGCACGCAACTTCTTAGACAATCTTGGCATCAGCGAACTGCTCGCCCGCGACGGCTTGACCGAAATTATGATTAACCGCCCATTTGAATTATTCATTGAAGGCAGTTTTGGCGTAGAGCGCATAGAAAATCCCAACCTCAGTTTAGACCAACTTCACAAGCTCGCCAGTGCCCTAGCCAACTTCAACAGCAAGCATATTAACGCCGCCAACCCCATCCACTCCGTAACCCTCCCCGATGGCGAGCGCGGACACATCATGCTGCCGCCTAGCTGCGAAGACAAAACCGCCGTATTCGCCATTCGTAAACCCTCCACCAGCCGATTTAGCCTAGGCGATTACATCAAAACAAATCGCCTACAAGCCTTCGCGGATTATTCCGAACACGGCAAAGCAGCCGATTTCAGGCAGCCTGAAAGCCAAACGCAGCCTGAAAACGCCAGTGAAGCCACGCAGGAAGCCCTACACCAAAACAGCCGCCATTTCGCCGACATCGCCGACCAAATGAAGCTGCCGTACGATGTGCCCCTTGCCGATTGGCAATACCAAATGCTAGAAGCCAAAGCCAACCGCGATTTAGCCACCTTTTTTCGTATTGCCATCGCCCAAAAGCTCAACATCTGCATGGTGGGTGGTACAGGTTCAGGCAAAACCACGTTTACCAAATCCCTAGTGGATTTAATTCCCACCGATACCCGTCTCATCACCATCGAAGACACCCACGAGCTAGATACCCCTAACCACCCCAACCATGCCCATCTATTCTACAAAGAACACATTACCGCCAAGCAAATCATCGCTTCATGTATGCGGCTTAAACCCGACCGCATTCTGCTTACCGAGCTACGCGGCGACGAAGCATGGGATTACCTCTCCGCGCTGAATACAGGACACCCAGGTGGTTTAACTTCCGTCCATGCTAACGATGCCCGCAGCGTGCATTACCGTATTGCTCAACTGGCAATGGAATCGGCAGCAGGCAAAGCCATGCCGTATGAGTACATTCTCAACACCGTGCGCGCCACGATTGACGTGGTGTGTTTCTTCAAACATACCTACATGACCGAACTGTATTACGACCCAGTGGCAACGTACTATGCGCTGCGCGGGCGGGCGTAGATAAACAATAAGGCAGCCTGAAAACCATTTTTTGCGTTTCAGGCTGCCTTTACTAAACCAAAGAATTATCACCATGCTCAACCCACTCAAACATAAACCCACGCTAGCCATCCTAACCACCCTCGCCAGCGCAGCTCTTGCTTATGCCACTAGCCACCGCCCATCATTTGCCAACAGCACCCCAACCACCGCTCAACCCACCACCTGTCGCGTGGTAGGCATTGCCGATGGCGATACGCTTACTTGTCTCACCGCTGCCAAGCAACCAATTAAAGTCCGCCTCCATGCGATTGATGCGCCTGAAAAGCAACAAGCCTTTGGGCAGCAAGCCAAAAAGCATCTATCCGATTTGGTTTATAACAAAACCGTTACGCTCAACATTACCGACACCGACCGCTACGGGCGCACCGTTGCCGATATTCAACTGGGCAGCCTGAACGTCAATCAGCAAATGGTAAAAGATGGTTACGCATGGGCGTATCGCCGTTATGGTGGCATACGTTATGTGCAAGAGGAAAAAGCTGCCCGTAAAGCCAAGCTGGGATTATGGCGCGATGCGAACCCGATTGAGCCGAGCCAGTGGCGCAGAATGAATAAATAACGCCATTCCATACGCTTCAAACCACAAGGCAGCCTGAAACCCATTCCACCGTTTCAGGCTGCCCTTTTTCACGGGACACCCCATGACCATCATCACACTCAAAGACCGAGACGACACCGCCAACACGCTGATTAGCCTACAAACATGGCGGCGCACCGCCAAAGAATGCAATCAACCCGCACTCTATGACGCATTAAGCGAAGCCATCGCCACCATCAAAGCCCTAGATAAAGCCCTCAAAGACACAGGCAAAGCCCACTTTGAAACCTTTACCCG
>CAJPSG010000022.1 GCA_905373195.1 Kingella oralis | reverse complement strand
CGTAGCTGGCGATGTTAAACGGCACGCCGAGGAAGATGTCTGCGCTGCGCTGGTAAAGCTGGCAAGAGAGTTTGCCGTTGGCAACGTAAAACTGGAACAGCGCGTGGCAGGGCGGCAGCGCCATGCTGTCCACTTCGGCGGGATTCCACGCGGAGACAATCAGGCGGCGGCTATCGGGGGTGGTTTGGATTTGCTGCACGAGGTTGCGGATTTGGTCTATGGTTTCGCCGTTTGCGCCGCGCCAACTGCGCCATTGCGCGCCATACACGCGCCCGAGGTCGCCGTTTTCGTCTGCCCATTCGTCCCAAATGCGCACGCCGTTTTCTTTGAGGTAGCGGATGTTGGTGTCGCCTGATAGAAACCAGAGTAGCTCGTGGATAATGGATTTGAGATGCAGTTTTTTGGTGGTGAGCGCGGGGAAGCCTTGTGATAAGTCAAAGCGCATTTGGTAGCCAAACACAGAGCGCGTGCCTGTGCCTGTGCGGTCGGATTTGGTTACGCCGTGTTGCAGGACGTGGCGCATGAGGTCTAAATATTGTTGCATGGTTTTTCTCTTGATTTGGTTTTCAGGCTGCCTCAGCTGATTAGGCAGCCTGAAAATAATGGAAACGTTTACACCGCTTGCCCATTGCGCTCAACGGCGTTCACAAACTGGGCGGCGACATCAAAATCTTTTTGTTTCATAATTTCTTGGAAGCCTGTGGGGCTGGTTACGTTGATTTCGGTGAGGCAGTCGCCGATGACATCTAGCCCTGCTAGCAGGATGCCGCGGGCTTTGAGCTGGGGGGCGAGGGTTTGGGCGATTTCGTGGTCGCGCTCGGAGAGTGCCTGCGCTACGCCGCGCCCGCCTGCGGCGAGGTTGCCGCGTGTTTCGCCGTTTTGTGGGATGCGGGCGAGGGCGTAGGGGACGACTTCGCCGTCAATGATAAGGATGCGTTTGTCGCCGTGCACGATGGCGGGGATGTAGCGTTGCGCCATGATGGTGCGGGTATCTAGCTGCATCAGTGTTTCTAGGATGCTGCCGATGTTGGGGTCGCTTTCACGCAGCCTGAAAATGCCCATGCCGCCCATGCCGTCTAGTGGTTTGACGATGATGTCGCCATGCTCGGCAAGGAACTGGCGCACGTTGGCGGCGCGGGTGGTTACGATGGTGGGGGCGGTGAATTGGGGGTAGTTCAGGATGGCGAGTTTTTCGTTGTAGTCGCGCATGGCTTGCCCGCTGTTGAACACGCGCGCGCCTTGTTGCTCGGCGAGGGTGAGCAGTTGGGTGGAATAAAGGTACTGCATATTAAACGGCGGGTCGGTACGCATGATGATGGCGTTGAACTCGGTTAAAGCCATGCTTTGGGCGGGGGCAGCCTGAAACCATGCATGGTCGTGGTCGTCTTTTGCGCCTAGAAATTGAATTTGGCTGACTTGGGCAACCACGCTGCCGCTTTGCACGCTCAACTGGGCGGCGAGGGTGTGGAATAGGGTGTGCCCGCGCTGGGCGGCTTCGCGCATCATGGCGTAGGTGGTGTCTTTGTAGGTTTTGAAGCTGGCGAGGGGGTCGGCGATAAAAAGGAGGTTCATGGTGGGCTTTCGCTTGGGCAACGATGGGGGTTGCCAGATGATGAGGCAGCCTGAAAGCCCGTTGATGCGCTTTCAGGCTGCCTTTGGTTGAGTGGATGGGCGGATTATTTGGCGAGCGGGTGCAGCGTGTAGCTTAAATTTTCGTCTTGCACTTTAAACAGCAGGTCAATGTTGGGATGCTTGCCCGCGTGCTTTTGCGCGTCTAAAACGTGTTCGTCAAACCAGATTAAGCCTTGCTCGGCGGCGTAGCGGTTGAGCTCGCCGTTAAACTCGGCGGCCAGCGCGTTGTACAGTTTCAGGCTGCCTAATTTGCCTTCAACGGCGGGGATGTGATGCACCACGTTGCCTGCGGCATCGCATACGTTTAAGCCGCTTAGGTGATCGATGCTGGGCATTTGGGCGAGGTTGGCTTGAAATGACATGATGTTCCTTTGTAAATGATTGATGTTGAAAGCGGTTGAGGCAGCCTGAAAACTGAAATGGGGTGTTTTGCTGTTTTCAGGCTGCCTTTGAAGTGAGGGCTAGTGTTTCGTGCCGAAGATTTTGTCGCCCGCATCGCCTAAGCCCGGAATGATGTAGCCATTCTCGTTGAGATGACTATCCAGCGCGGCGGTGTAGATTTTCACATCGGGATGCGCGGCATTCACGGCTTTTACGCCTTCGGGCGCGGCAACCAGCACCAAGGCTTTGATGTTGCGGCAGCCTTTTTGTTTGAGCAAGTCAATCGTGGCGACCATGGAGCCGCCTGTCGCCAGCATGGGGTCAATAATCAGCGCGGGGCGTTCGTCCATTTTGTCCACCAATTTTTCAAAATAGGACACGGGTTGCAGCGTTTCTTCGTCGCGCTGCAAGCCGACTACGCTCACTTTTGCCCCTGGGATTAAGTCTAACACGCCATCCAGCATCCCCAAGCCTGCGCGCAAAATGGGTACCACGGTTACGGTTTTGCCTTTGATGCGCTCGCCTTGGATTTTGCCGCACCAGCCGTCGATTTCGTGTTGTTCGGTTTCAAAATCGCGCGTGGCTTCGTAGGTCATCAGGCGGGCGAGTTCTTTGGTGAGCGTGCGGAATTTGCCTGTGCTGCAATCGGCTTCGCGCATCAGGGTAAGTTTATGGCGCACGAGAGGGTGGTCAATGATGAGCAGATTCATGGTTTTGTCTCTTTTGATGGGCTGAAAAACGGGGGCGATTATAGCGTGTTTTCAGGCTG
This sequence comes from Kingella oralis, assembly GCA_905373195.1. Lineage (GTDB taxonomy): Bacteria > Pseudomonadota > Gammaproteobacteria > Burkholderiales > Neisseriaceae > Kingella_B > Kingella_B oralis_A. Next base: position 6,005 of record CAJPSG010000022.1, on the reverse strand, counting down.
CTTTACAGGGTTTAACAGTAGGCGGGCAGGGTGGGCAAAGGCAGCCTGAAACCCGTTTCATCCGTTTTCAGGCTGCCTTTTAGCGTTGCAACTGTTTAGCGTTGCATTTGCCGCTGCCATTGCCAAGCAAACGCCCAGCCCATCAACGCGCCGCCGCCGTGCGCCATGTGGGCGATGTTGTCGCCAAACAGCGAAACGCCCGACACTTGGGCAAACACTTCGTATAACACCATGCCGCCCACCAAATAACGCGCCTGCACAGGCACGGGGATAAACATCAGCGACAGCGGGGCTTTGGGATACACCGCCGAAAACGCCGCCAGCACGCCAAACACCGCGCCCGAAGGCGTAAAAGCCGTGAATGCCGCCAGCACGCCAAACACCGCGCCCGACGCGCCCAGCATAGAACCGTTGCTGCCCATAAACGGCAAATACGCCGCCGCGCCCGCCAAGCCCGATGCAAAATACAACGCCCACACGCGCTTGGCGCTCCACACGCGCAGCAAGGACGGCATAAACGAGCCCAGCGCAAACATATTAAAGCCTAAGTGCATCAGGCTTTCGTGTAAAAACATATGGGTAAACCATTGCCAGATATGGTAATTGGGGTTTTCAGGCTGCCATAACGCGCCTTCTAGCCGCCAATCAAAGCCTGCTTCTTGCAGCAGGAAAATGGCGACATTGAGGGCGATAAGGATGATGTGAGGGGGGAATTTGGGTGGGGTCATGGGATGAGGAGGATGTTGAGGCAGCCTGCGAAGCGTAGCGGAGTTGCGAAACTAAAACAGGGTAACGGCAGCAACCGATGGCTTATCGCCACACGAGATGCAAACAATAGAGCGGGGTTACACCGTTTCAGGCTGCCTATGTTGATTAAGCCATACGAAAAAAGTCGGGCGCACAGTCCCGACTTCACGCCACTTCACGGCTGATTACGCCCACACCAACAAGGCATGATTGCGTTTGCCGCGTTTGATAATCGTGTATTTGCCAAAGCGTTTGTGTTCAGCGGTAAGCAAATACAAATCATCGGGGCGTTCAGCGGCGTGGTTGGGGTTGTTCGCCGCCACAGAGTTGCCGTTAATCAACACCGCATTGCTGTGCACAAAGCCGCGCGCTTCTTTATTGGATTTCGCCAACCCCGCTTGCACCAACGCTTCCACCACATTCAGGCTGCCTGAATTTGCAACGTGCAGCGCAGGCAAACCATCCAGCGCCAATTGCGCGTAATCTTGCTCGGTTAAGCCGCTTTCATCGCCTGAAAACAGGCTTTGTGTGATGCGTTGCACGGCTTCCAGCGCGGCTTCGCCGTGAATCAAGCGTGTCATTTCTTCGGCGAGAATGCGTTGCGCTTCGGGCTTGGCGCTGCTGGCTTTATCCGCCGCTTCAATCGCGTCAATTTGTTCTATGGTTAAGAAAGTAAAGTATTTCAAGAATTTATACACATCGGCATCGGCCACTTTGAGCCAGAATTGGTAGAACTGATAGGGCGAAGTTTTCGCCGCATTCAGCCACACCGCGCCGCCTTCGGTTTTGCCGAATTTGGTGCCATCGGCTTTGGTAACCAGCGGCAGCGTCATGCCGTGCACGGTTTTGCCGTTTAGGCGGCGGGTGGTTTCTGTGCCCCATGTGATGTTGCCCCATTGGTCGGAACCGCCGATTTGCAGTTGCACATTATGGCGGCTGTTGAGCTGGGCAAAGTCGTAGCCTTGCAGCAGCGCGTAGGCAAACTCGGTGAACGAGATGCCTTGGTCTTCGCGCTCAATGCGTTGGCGCACTGATTCTTTTGCCAGCATGGCGTTCACGGAAAAATGCTTGCCGATGTCGCGCAGAAAATCTAGGCAATTCATTTGCCCGAACCAATTGGCATTGTTTTCCATAATGGCGGGGTTTGCGCCGTCAAATTTTAAAAACGGCGTGAGCTGGTTTTTGATGCTTTCCACCCAGCCTGCCACGGTTTCGGGCGTGTTCAGGCTGCGTTCGGTGGCTTTGAAGCTGGGGTCGCCAATCATGCCCGTTGCCCCGCCCACCAACGCCACAGGCGTGTGCCCCGCGTTTTGGAAACGGCGCAACACCAATACGGGCAGCAAATGCCCGATGTGCAAGCTATCGGCGGTGGGGTCGAAGCCGCAGTAGAGCGCGATTTTTTCGTTGTCCAATAATTTGGAGAGTTCGTTGATGTCGGTGCTTTGCGCGATTAAGCCGCGTGCTTGCAAGTCTTGGAGTAAAGCGTTCATTAAAGTTTCCAATAAAAGGCAGCCTGAAAATGGCTCAGGCTGCGGTTGAATGGTTGAATAACGGGGGCGGATTTTAAAGCATTTTCAGGCTGCCTGAAAACAGGGGCGCGGGGTTTGTGGGCAAAATTTGCGCGTAGGTCGGCGTTTTATCACACGGTGGTTTCGTCTGCGCCATCATTTATGCCATCGTCCGCGCCCTGATTGGCAGCCTGAAAGTGGTCAAACCAGCCCGCCACCACTTCGTTTACTTCTTCTATGCCTTGCTTTTTTAAGCTGGAAAACAGTTGCACCGAAATGGTTTGCCGCGCCATCAACGGCGTTAAGGCTTTTTTCACCGCGGCAAGCGTTTTGATTTGCTCGTTTTTGGAAAGTTTATCGGCTTTGGACAGCAGAATATGCACGGGTCGCCCTGTGAGTGCGAAAAAGTCCAGCATTTGAATATCCAGCGGTTTAAGCGGATGGCGCACGTCCATAATCAACACCAAGCCAATCAACTGTTTGCGCGTTTGCAAATAATCGCCCAGCAGCTTCACCCAATGGGCGCGGATGGCTTCGGGCACTTGAGCGTAGCCGTAGCCCGGTAAATCCACCATAAAATTGCCGTTGGCAAGCTCAAAAAAATTGATGTGTTGCGTGCGCCCCGGGGTTTTGGACACATACGCCAAGCGCACATGGCTGCATAAGGTGTTGATTGCGCTGGATTTGCCTGCGTTGCTGCGCCCCACAAAGGCGATTTCGGCGGGCGTGTTGGGCAGGTCTTTAAGGTGGTTTACGGTGGTGAAAAATTTAGCGTTTTGGAATAGATTGTTCATGGCTGTAAAGATTTGTGAATTTGGTATAGAATACCACGTTTGAAGCATTCTCGGTTTTTAACCGCACCACACAATACTAAAAAATTCAGGAGCACTTTATCCATGAAACGACTCACTTTGTTGGCATTTTTCGCTGCTTGCGGCTTGGCTTCGGCAGCCCCTGATTTAAGCAAAGGCAAGCAAGCTGCTATGGTTTGTTCAGGCTGCCACATGGTGGATGGCAACAGCACCATCGCCATGTATCCCAAAATTGCAGGGCAACACGCCGATTATGTTTTCAAGCAAATGCTAGACATCAAAAAAGGCGAGCGCAAAACGGGCAATTCTGCGGTGATGGCGCCCATCGTGCAAAACATGAGCGAAGCCGATATGCACAACATCGCCGCCTATTACGCCACGCAGCAAGCCAAAGCGGGCGAGGCTAACCCCAAAGCCAACCCTAATTTGGGCAAAACCATTTTCCGCGCGGGCTTGCCAAGCAAAAGCGTGCCTGCGTGTATGTCTTGCCACGGGCCTGCGGGCGCGGGCTATCCTGCGGGCGGCACGGCGTTTTCAGGCTTCCCACGCGTGGGTGGGCAACACGAGAGCTACATTGCCGACCAGCTTCGCTTGTATGCCAAAGGCGAGCGCAAATCGCCCAATAGCATCATGGAAGACATCGCTTCGCGCATGAGCGAAGACGACATCCGCGCGGTGAGCACTTATATCCAAGGCTTGAAATAGGCTGAATTGATGCTTTCAGGCTGCCTAATGTGGTTTACAGTTAGGCAGCCTGAAATGTATTTTGCTAGGCTTTTTCAGGCTGCCTATAATCCGCGTCTTCAACTATTCTCAACGTTTTCGTCATGTCTCAACCGTCTCGCCCCAAAATCCCCCTTATCCGCCGCCCGTGGTTTGCGTTTTTCAGCTCCATGCGCTTTGCGGTGGCGTTGCTGTCGGTGCTGGCGATTGCTTCTGTTGTCGGCACAGTGTTGCAGCAAAATCAGCCCAAGCAAAATTATGTGGTCAAATTTGGTGCGTTTTGGACGGAAATCTTTGAATTTTTGGGCTTGTTTGACGTGTATGCTTCGGCGTGGTTCACGCTGATTATGCTGTTTTTGGTGTTGAGCACGGGTTTGTGTATGTGGCGCAACGTGCCGCCGTTTTTGCGCGAGATGCGCTCGTTTCGCACGCAAACCACCGCCAAATCGCTCTCACACATGAAGCACACCGCGCTGTTGCCTTGCGATATAGGCAGCCTGAAAACGGAAATCGCAGCAAAATATTGGCAGGTAAACGGCTTTCAAACGCGCATTACGCCGCGCGAAGATGGCAGCGTGTTGCTGTCGGCAAAAAAGGGCGCGATGAACAAATGGGGCTATATTTTTGCCCACGCGGCGATTATCGTGATTTGCTTGGGCGGCTTGGTGGACAGCAATCTGCTGCTGAAAATCGGCATGCTCACGGGCAAGATTGTGCCCGATACCACCAGCCAATACGCGCGTGATTTTCAGGCTGCATCGCGCTTGTCGGCGAGCAATTTGTCGTTTCGCGCCAATGCCGAAGTGGTGGAGGGGCAAACGATAGAAGCGGCGTTTATCAATGCCGACAAAGGCTTGCTGCTGCAAGAGCTGCCGTTTACGCTGGAATTGAAAAAGTTTCACATTGATTTTTACAACACGGGCATGCCCAAGGATTTTGCCAGCGATATTGTGGTAACCGATAAAGCCAGCGGCAAGCGTGTGGCGCAGACCATTCGCGTGAACCATCCGCTCACCATCAACGGCATCACCATTTACCAGTCCACCTATGGCGATGGCGGCTCGGATGTGCGTTTCCAAAGCTGGGATTTGCGCGGCGCAAACCCGCCTGTGATGCTGGATGTGGTGTCGCAACGCGCGTTTCCACTAGATTTGGGCACGGAAAAATATCAGTTTGAGCTGGGCGAACTGCGCGTGTTTAACGTGGAAAACACGGCGGCGGGCGAGGCAGCCCAACACGATGTGCGCAGCGTGGCGCAGCCTAAGCAGTTTCAAAACGTAGGTCCAACGATTAGTTTCAAGCTGCGCGATGCGGCTGGGCAGGCGCATGAGTATGTGAACTATATGCTGCCGTTGGAGCGCGAGGGCGCGAAGTTTTTTGCCACAGGCGAGCGCAGCGACATCAATGCGCCCTATCGTTGGCTGATGCTGCCCGCCGACCAAAACAACAAGCTAGACAGCTTTATGGCATTGCGCGCCACCTTGATACAGCCTGAAAAACGCGCGCAGATTGTGCAAACGGCGGTTGCCCATGTGAACGAAAATATGCGCGGCGATTTTAAGCTAGCGGTGGAGAACCTGCTGCGCCAGTTTGCCGAGGGCGGCTATGTGGCGATTAACGAGCATATTCAGCAAAATGTGCCCGCCGAAGCGCAGCAAAAAACAGGCGAAATCATGTATCAGATTTTGTATAGCAGCATGGATGTGGCGCTCACGCAGGCGTTAAACGATTTCAGACTGCCGCCGATGGCTGCGGGCGAGGCGCGTAACCGTTTTATTTTGAACAGCATGGATGGCTACACCGCGCTGACCAAATTTCAATCGCCCGTGCTGCTGCAAATGGACACGTTTAAGCAGGTGAATATGTCGGGCTTGCAGATGACCAAATCGCCGGGCGCGAGCTTGGTTTACATCGGCTCGGTACTGCTGGTGTTGGGCACGGTGTTTATGTTTTACATCCGCGAAAAACGCGCTTGGCTGCTGTTTTTCCCCGATGGCAGCACCCGCGTTGCCATGTCTGCCACACGCAGCGAACGCGAATTGGCACGCGAGTTTCCCGAGCATTTGGCGAAACTGGAAACGCTGGCGCACGATTTGGGGCAGCCTGAAAACGGGGGAGAGCAGGGCGGCGGTTAATTGCATTGCCCCACCCTTGCTTATTTTTTGCCAGCGCAGGCGTTTCGCCGCCTACCACGAGCAGGGGCAAGCCCCTGCAC
>CAJPSG010000021.1 GCA_905373195.1 Kingella oralis | reverse complement strand
GGTGCGTGGCAAAGCCACACACCCTACTCGGTATTTCATTATGGGCAGCCTGAAATGATGTTTACCGTTTTCAGGCTGCCTATTATGTTGAACCAATAAAGGCAGCCTGAAAACGCATGGCGCTGCCCATTACGGCGCGGATGCTGTGCTGGCGGCGGCAGGCGCGCTTGCCGTTGCAGCGGTTGCGGTGGCGGATGGATTGGGCTGCGCAGGCGCGCTGGCATCGTTTTCCAAATCGGCGAACACGTCTTCGTTGGCTTGCAACTGGAACGGCTTGCCGTTGAGCTGGATTTTGTTGTTGGCGATGGTGAGCTGGGTTTTGATGGCACCGTTTTCGCTGGCGATGTAGCCGTCTTGAATCATGGTTTTCAGGCTTTCGCTGGTGAGCAGGCGGATGGTGTCGTCCACTTCTTTTTGCTCTTGCACGCTGTTGGGGTTTTCCATGGCAAATAGCCCGCGCGTTTGGGTTACGGCAAAGTCTTCAATGATGTTTTGCGACACATCTAGGTTGAGCTCGGCTTGCATTTTGGCGAGCATGGGCTTGATGTCGTTGAGGTCGGCGGCGGTTAAGCCGTTGAAATTGAGCTTGCCGCTGGCATTGACATGACCCGATGGCGTGGTGAAGCTGAATGTGCGGATTTCAAGCTGCGGGTTGTCGGTGAACAGGGCTGCGCCTTCGTTGCGCACGGCGGCGAGGATGTGTTTTTGCTGCTCTTCGGGCGGCATTTGTTTTTCGGTGGCGATTTGTTGCCAGCGGGCTTTGAGCGCGTTCAGGCTGCCTGCGTTGAGGTGGTTGGCGGCGATGTCTATATTCAAAGGACCGTAGGCGGTGTCGCCGTAGTTGAGCTTGGCAAAGCTGAATTTGCCTGATGTGTTGAGATAGCCTGCTTCGGGTTCGCTGGTTTCGGTGGCGTAGCTTAAATTATCCACGCTGATTTTGTTGGGAGCGATGGTGCCGCGCGGGTTGATGAATGCGCCGATTTGCAGGTCGGTTACGGTGTTGATTAAATCGTTGATTTTGATGTTGTAATCCATGCCTTCGTTCCATGCTACGTCAAAATGGGCGAGGTTGGTGGTGGATGAGCCGAGTGTAGTTTTGCCATCTTTGCTGCTGTGGCTGTTGGCATTAAGGGTTAGGTTTTCTATTTTCAGGCTGCCTTTGTCGGCAAGAATGGCTTGGAAGCTGGGCATGGCGAGCTGGGTGGTGTAGCTGGCGTAGCCTTTTTGGTAGTTGATGTTGCCTGTTAGCCCTTGCCAGTTGATTTTGATGCCTGATAGTTCTTCGTAGTCAAACGGGGCAACGGTGATGTTGAGCGTGCCGCTGCCGTTGAGCTTAATCACGTTGTGCAGCTTGATGGGGATTTGCTCGCCAAAGAAGCGGGCTAGGGTTTTTTTGACTTCGGGGTCGTACTGGAATTCGGTTTCCACCACGGCGCGCACGGGCACAATGCCGTTGGCAAAAGGCTGATGGTGCACATGGTTTATCATGGTGATGGGTTTTTCCAGCACGGCGCGGATGTTGTCGGGGATGTTGTTGCCCAGATTGGCTAACACGGTGGGATGAAAGCGCAAGACGGTGGTTTCGGTGGATTCTAGCCAGCCGCTTTGGTATTGGTGGGATACAACGTCAAAAAAGAAGGTGTCCGCTAAAATGCGGTGTTGGGTTTCTAGGCTTTGTTTGGCTTGGTTGCCCAGATAGAAGGGGGTGCTGATGCCTGCTGCGGCGATAAGGGCGGCGGCTGTGCCAGCGATGAATAGTTTTTTCATGTGCGAGATGCGGTTGCAAAACAAAATTGGGTGAATCATAACATAAAACGTCAAGGCAGCCTGAAAGGATGCCGTCTAAAAATGGGATGCAGCCTGAAAACGCTTACTGCGTGGGCGATTAAGGCAGCCTGAAAACCAATTTGTGAACATAGGCAGCCTGAAACGCAAAATGAAACGGCAACGGCTTGCCACCAAATCGCTTTTTTATTCAACAATGTTACAATCGCGCGCAACTCAAATTCTGTAATCCCAAAGGCAACCCCATGTCCCCCGACCGCTTCAAACACCTCGCCTCGTTTATCCAAACCGCCAAAAGCGGCAGTTTTACCGCCGCTGCCGATGTGCTCAATCTGACCCCCGCCGCCGTGAGCAAAAACGTTGCCACGCTGGAACAATCGCTTAACGCGCGTCTGTTTAACCGCACCACACGCAGCCTGAATTTAACCGACGAGGGCAGGCTGTTTTTCGCGCAGGCGCAAACCGCGTTTCAAATGCTGGAAGATGCCGCCGAGCAAATTGGGCACGCGCCCGACCACATTGCGGGCACGGTGCGCATATCGGTGTCGTATCCCATTGGGCAGCATTTGGTGATGCCGCATTTGGGCGAGCTGTTGAACCGCTATCCCGATTTGGAAGTGCAGTTGATTTACAACGACCATCTGGTTGATTTAGTGAAAGAAAAATTTGATTTGGCGATACGCGGCATGGTGAGCGAAGACAGCGCGTTGATTGTGCGCCCCGTGGGCAAACTCTACACCTGCCTTGCCGCCACGCCCGACTATCTCGCCAAGCACGGCATCCCCAAGCGCGAAAGCGATTTGGACGCACACCAAATTTTGAGCAGCCAAACCGCCACAGGCAAGCCCCGCGCATGGCTGTTGCAACAAGGCGACGGCACGGCGAAAGCCTATCAGACCGTTCGCAGCCGCTTTACCACATCCAGCGCCGATAGCTTGCTGCAAGCCGCGCTGCAAGGCTTGGGTATCGCGCAACTGCCTGTTTACCCCATTTGGCAACACCTGCTTTCAGGCAGCCTGAAAACCGTGTTAAATGACATCCACCAGCCGCAGCCGTTTGAATTGAGCATCCAATATCCGCACCGCACCATGCTTGCGCCGCGCGTGCGCGTGGTACTGGATTTTTTGCTGGATGTGATGAAAAGCAACGCAGGCTTGCACATGGGCAAAATGGATTTGCGCAAATTTGCCGCGAAATAGAGCAGGGCGCGGCAGAGGCAGCCTGAAAACGCAATGGCGCGGCGACGACTCATCGCCATTTTTCATGCTCTGTTTGTAGCCATTTGGCAGCGAGCCGCCGCTCCATTTTAGGTTTCAGGCTGCCTCCATCCCTTCAATCTTCTGTTTACATCAAAAAATCATGCACCTACACTTCCTCGGCACATCATCAGGCTCGCCCGCCATAGAACGCAACGTCTCCTGCACCGCGCTCAACCTGCTGCCCGAAAACGGCGAAATTTGGCTGTTTGACTGCGGCGAAGCCACGCAACACCAAATCCTGCGCACCGCCATCCGCCCCAGCAAAATCCGCCGCATCTTCATCACCCATCTACACGGCGACCACATTTTTGGGCTGCTCGGCTTGCTGTGCAGCCGCTCCTTTTTATCAGGCGACAGCCCCAGCCCGCTCACGCTCTACGGCGGCGCAGGCTTGCGCGAATTTGTGGAAACAGGGTTGCGCCTATCGCGCAGTTATCTGAGTTATCCGATTGAATTTGTTGAACTATCCGAAGCGGGCGGCGAAATTGCGTGCGATGCCACCTTTCGCGTCAAATACCGCCTGCTGGATCACGCCGTGCCATCCTTCGGCTTTCGCGTGATAGAAGCCGACCGCGCAGGCAGCCTGAAAACAGACGAACTGGAAGCGTTAGGCGTGCCCAAAGGCGCGTTATACGGTGCACTCAAACGCGGCGAAACGGTTACGCTACCCAACGGCAACACCTTGAACGGCAAAGATTTTATTAACCCACCGCGCAAAGGGCGCGAAGTCGTGTTGTTTGGCGACACCCGTTTTCAGGCTGCCTTTGCCGACTTTTGTGCCCACGCCGACGCGCTGGTGCACGAAGCCACCTTTGCCGCCGATGAAGCCATCAACGCCGCTCAGTTCGGGCATAGCACCTGCGCCCAAGCCGCCGATCTCGCCCAACTCGCCCGCGTGAAAACACTGTATTTAAGCCATATCAGCGCAAAATTTTCAGGCAAACGCGCCCAAGAATTGCTAACCGCCGCGCGGGCGATTTTCCCGCACACCGAGTTGGCGCATGATTTTATGGAAGCGGCGATTCCATTGGCGGCGGAGTAGTCGCATAGTCGCCAGCATTGAGGCAGCCTGAAAACGAGCGAAGCGAGTTTCAGCGAAGCTAAAACGGCATCTAAAAATGGTTTCAGGCTGCCTTTTGGTTTGCACGGTAAATAGGCAGCCTGAAAATGGAACGTTGGCGGCTCGCTGACATGGTGGTAAATCGTGCAACGCTTATTTTATTCGCACACGCCCTTTTGGCGACGAGCCGTCGCCGCTCCATTTCGCTGTTGTTTGAGTTAAACAAAGTTTCCGTTCAACCATTAAGGCAGCCTGAAAACAGGTTTACAGCCAATTTCAGGCTGCCCATTGATTTACGCGACTAAATAGGCAGCCTGAAAGCGAGTTTACGAGCTTCTGCGAAGCTAACCCCCCCGCCTTGCCCCCTCTCGCGCAATCCTCTATCATTTACCCCTTTTCCCACCCCATCTTATCCCATGTCCCACGCTATCCCCGAAACCGAACAAAATCCCAACGCGCATTACCACAGCGACAACCCCAACTTCCCCGCCAAGCTCATCGTGTTCACGCTGTTTATCGGCGCGTTTTTCGGCTACCTCAACGACACGCTGCTCAACGTTGCCCTCACCAAAATCATGGCGGATTTCCAGATAGACAAAACCACCGTGCAATGGCTCACCACAGGCTTTTTGCTGGTGATGGGCGCGTTCACGCCGATAACCGCCAGCGTGATTCAATGGCTGGAAACGCGCCGCATGGTGCTGATCACGCAAGCCGTGTTTATCCTCGGCTCGCTAATTTGCATGCTTGCGCCCAATTTCGCCGTGCTGCTCATGGGGCGGCTGTTCCAAGCCCTTTCCGCCGCGCTGTTTGTGCCGATTTTGTTCAACGGCATCCTCGCCATCTATCCGCCGCACAAACGCGGCAGCGCCATGGGTATCATCACCATGATGTTCACCGCCGCGCCCGCCATCGGGCCAACCATTTCGGGCGTGATTGTGGATCGATTAAGCTGGCATTATTTGTTTGGGCTCACCGTCCCCTTTATGCTAGTTGCCATGTTTTTAGTCAACAAATACTTAACCGTAAACCTAAGCGATATCACGCGCCCGAAAATAGACCTGCCCTCCGCCGCCGCATCCGTGCTGGGCTTTGGCGGGCTGGTGTATGCCAGCAGCAATTTTGAGCATCTGTCGCTGGATGTGTTTTTGAGCGTGCTGCTGGTGTCGTTGAGCATTATCGTGTTTTTTGTGCGCCGCCAATTTGCGCTGGCAACGCCGCTGCTTAATCTGCGCGTGTTTTTGTATCCCCAGTTTCGCTACGCCGTGTTGATTTTGGTGTGCGCGTATTTTCTGTTTATGGGCTTGGAAATTTTGATGCCGATGTACACGCAACAAGTGCTGGGGCTTACCGCCACGGCAACAGGCTTAATTTTGATGCCCGCCAGCATCGCCCAAGCCATTGCCGCGCCGTTTTTGGGCGTGTTGCTGGACAAAAAAGGCGGCAAATTTTTGATGCTGCCCGCAACGCTGGTGATGCTGCTGTCCATTATCGCCATGTGGACATTGCTGGATTTACACACTAACGCCTTGATTTTAAGCTGCTTGTTTACCGTGATGGCGGTGGCGGTTTCCGCCTGCATCACAGGCGAAACGCACGGCCTAAACGCCCTGCCGCGCGAACTCAACCCGCACGGCACCAGCACGATTACCACGCTCAACCCCATCGCAGGCGCGTTGGGCGCGGCATTTTTTGTTGGCATCACCAGCATGGGCGAAAAAGTCGGAACATACTATACGCCGCAAAAAGCCATGCTCAACGGCGTGCATTGGGCAATGGCGTGCGCGTTGGTGGTGGCAGCATTGGCGCTGTTATTTGCGTTGAAGATTCAGCCGAACGAATGGCGGGAGAAGGGGGAAGCGGGGCATTGATGCAGCCTGAAAATGAGTTGGCAAGAGAAAACCGTTTGGCGCGATACCAAACGGTTTTGTGTTTTCAGGCTGCCTTATCGTCTTCTGTGTCTTCGTATTCTTGATAGCCTAGCTCACTGCCTGCGCGATAGGGTAAATACAAGCACAACACAATAAACGCCAGTGTAATCGCTACATGAATCAACACCTTTATTAATGGTGCGTTACCGACGGATAACAAGGGCAGCAGCATAAATAATGCTAAAAACACTTTGGCAATCCAGCCTGCATTTAAGCCCTTTTTGCCACGGCTATATCCGTAAACAAAAGCAATGCTGGCAGAACCTACCGCGTTGAGCGCAAACCATATCCATTCATCTTGTTCGCTGGATGGCGCGAGTGGGCGAATGAAAATAAGAAAAATAATCCACGCCGTGCCGATGATTTTGGCGGGCAATAACAGGTTTTTCATGTTAATTCCTTTCAAGGTGTTCGGCTGTCTCTGCATGATAGGCAGCCTGAAAATTAAAACAGGAGCAGCGTTCGCCTCTTGGTAATCCGCATACTGCCTAATTCAATGCGTTATTTTGGCGACAAGCCGTCGCCATGCCATATTGATTTTAGCTTTTCAGGCTGCCTTGGCTCAATAGGCAGCCTGAAAACATTCAACCCAGCCACAAGCCGCCCAACCTACTTCGCCTGCTTCTGCTGCTCCTTCTTCGCCGCCGCTTCCGCATCTCGCCATTCCTTTTCTTGGCGCACAATTTCAGGGCTTACTTGATACTGCGCCGCTTCGCGCAAAATCTCGGGCTTGATGATGCCTTTAAGCTGCTGGTTAGACAGAAATATTTCGGGGCGACCGAGCGCATACGGGCCGATTTCGTAGCTTTGGAACAGGAACACCAAGCCGCCTTTGGCAAAACGCCAGTTATCCGTGCCTTTAAAACCATCGCTATTGTATTCCTTGATATAGGCGCGGGCTTCTTGTGCGCTGTATTCGCCCGTTTTTTGCAAATATTTCACATAGCCTGCTTTTTGCAGGGCAACCAGTTTTGCCTTTTGCTTGGGCAGCAAAATGTCTTTCAGTTTAACGGCTTTGGGCTTGGCTACGCCGCGTTTCATGATAACCAAATCATGCTCGCCGTTGCCGTGTGCGCCGCAGGTGTATTCCCAGTCTTCTGTGCCGAATACGGCGTATTGCGGCGTTTGCCCTTCCAATTCAATGGTGTGGATGGATCGCAAGAAGCAGGGGTAGTCGCCTTTTTCTAGGTTTTGATTGCTTTTGTTGGTCTCTATCACGTTTTCGTCTTTTGCCCAAGATTTTTGCAAGCCTTTGCTGGATAAGTCTTTTGTGCCAACGGTGTCTTGGGTGAGTTTCAACGCCCATGCGTCTAGGGCTTTGTCGCCTGTGATGGGGTAGGCAATTTCTAGCGTGTGGCAACTGGGTTGCGCTTCGTCGGGCAGCTTGGTGCAGTTGAGTTTTGCGCTGGCGGCGTGGGTTTTGTAGGACAGCGGTGCGGCTTGCGCGGCGATGGCGGTGAGCAGGGTTACAGCCAAGAGTGATTGGGTAAACATGGGATTTCCTTTTTAGAACAACGGTAAACAGATTTTCAGGCTGCCTATGGCATGGAATGGATAAACGCAAAGGCAGCCTGAAACGGGGAACGGCGGTTTGACTGCTCCAAGGCAGCCTGAAAACGATTTAGCCTTTAAACACAGGCAAAATCTCGGCGCGGCTCAACAGCTGGGCAACAATATTCGCCACGCCAAACAGCAGCACCCAAATCATCAGCCAAGTGCCGCCAAACACATGAAACGCGGGGCTGATGCCAAATCTTTTGCGCACCGCACGCAGCAGCAGGGCGGGCACAATCGCCACCCAAATGGTCGCCGCCAAGCCCACATAGCCAATCACCGCCACAAAGCCCATGGGGTATAGCAAGCAAGCAATCAGCGGCGGCAGGAAGGTGATGGCGGCGGTTTTGGTGCGCCCGCTGCGGCTGTTGTTAAAGCCAAACATATCGCTCAAATAGTCAAACAAGCCCAGCGTTACGCCCAAAAACGAAGTGGCAATCGCCATATAAGAAAAAAACGACAAGATTTTCGCCATGCTGCCTGTGGTAACAAATTTGGACAGCTCGCCAATCAACACGGCAACGTCGCCATCGGCTTTAATCACAGGCGCAAAGGCGTTGCGCGGCAAATTGCCTTGCACGGCAAGCTGCCACAGCGCGTAAATCACCAGCGCAATCAGCGTGCCTATCCACAAGGCGCGGGCAACTTTGGGCGCATCGCCGTTGAAGTATTTGTATAGGCTGGACACGTTGCCGTGAAAGCCGAACGAGGCAAGGCACACGGGCAGGGCGGTGCCGAGGTAAATCCAATAGTGGGTGCCCGCTGGCGCGGCGGAATCCAGCAGGATGGGCAGTTGCGCGGTGCTCATCAGCCCGCCTGTTGCCCAGATAAAGGCGATAACCATGCCGCCAATCAGGATGCTGGACAGCCTATCCACCACCCGCGCGGAATACCACACGCAGCCTGCAAAGATGATGAAAAAGGCGAGCTGCCCCAGCCACAGTGTGCTATCGGGATTGAAGCCCAGCGCAACGGTGGTGAGCCTGCCGCCCACAAAAATATAGGCATAAGTGAGCAGATACAGCACAAAAGCCACGCCCAGCCCGTTTACTATGTTCCAGCCTTTGCCGAGCAAATCGCGCACAATGGTGTCAAAACTGGCGCCCACGGGGTAATGGGTGTTGGCTTCTAATATCATCAGCCCCGAGGCGAGCATGGAAAACCATGTATAGAGCAGCACGGCGAGCGAGCCGATAAACCATACGCCCG
>CAJPSG010000020.1 GCA_905373195.1 Kingella oralis | reverse complement strand
CGGAGGCTGTAAACAGGTTCTAAGGCAGCCTGAAAACTCATCGGTTTACTTTACACAAACAACCCCACATTTTCCCTTGCCCCCCGCGCCCCACTCTACTACAATCGCGCGTTTTTTCAAAAATCTAACCCATTTTCTGCTGCCCGAACGCCGCTAAACAGCTCCAAAGCCTGTCCAAAGCAATCAAACAGCCTGTTTCTCTTATCAAACGGAGTATTGCTCATGACCAGCACCCAACCCTATCTACAAATCAAAGGCTTGGCAAAAAAATTTGGCGACAACATCGCTGTAAACTATCTGAATCTTGACATCTACAAGCACGAAATTTTCGCTTTGCTTGGCAGCTCAGGCAGCGGCAAATCCACCTTATTGCGTATGCTCGCAGGCATGGAAACCCCATCCGAAGGGCAAATCATTCTAGACGGGCAAGACATCACCAAACTCGCGCCGTATGACCGCCCCATCAACATGATGTTCCAAAGCTACGCCCTGTTCCCCCATATGACGGTAGAGCAAAACATCGCCTTCGGCTTAAAACAAGACAAACTGCCCAAAGACGAAGTGCAAGCCCGCGTGGACGAAATGCTGCGTCTTGTGCAAATGCCCCAATACGCCAAGCGCAAGCCGCATCAACTATCAGGCGGGCAACAACAGCGCGTTGCCCTAGCCCGCAGCCTAGCCAAACGCCCCAAACTGTTGCTGCTGGACGAACCCCTTGGCGCGTTAGACAAAAAACTGCGCCAGCAAACCCAATTTGAATTGGTGAACACGTTAGAAAAAGTGGGCGTAACCTGCATCATGGTAACGCACGACCAAGAAGAAGCCATGACCATGGCCAGCCGCGTTGCCATTATGTCGCACGGCGAATTGCAACAAGTGGGCACGCCCGCCGATGTGTATGACTACCCCAACAGCCGCTTTACCGCCGAATTTATCGGCGAAACCAATATTTTTGAAGGCAAGCTGGTACACAAAGACGAAGCCCACGCGCTGATAGACTGCCCCGAATTGCCCGCCAAAGTTTATACCGACCAAAAATTTGAAGCCGAAAATGGGCAAACCATCTGGATTTCCATCCGCCCCGAAGACATTGATTTGCACAAAGAAAAACCCGCCCACCGCGACACGCACAACTGGGCGCGCGGCAAAGTGAAAGAAATCGCCTATTTGGGCAGCTTCGCCATTTACCACGTGCAAATGGAAAACGGGCGCATCATCAAAAGCCAAGTGCCCGCGCCGTATTGGTATGTGCGCGGCATTGAACCGCCCACATGGGGCGACGAAGTGTATTTGGATTGGCCCGAAAACCAGCCCACCCCATTAACTCGTTAATAAAGGCAGCCTGAAAATGTCTTCCGTAAACATCAAACGCCGTATGCGCCCAGGGGCGCGCTTTGTTATTGGCGTACCGTATTTTTGGCTGCTGCTGCTGGTTTTAATTCCGTTTTTTATTGTGTTTAAAATCAGCTTTGCCGAACAAGCGTTTTCCATTCCGCCGTTCACGCCGCTGTTTGACGAACAAGGCGCGTTACACATCGTTTATCAAAATTACAAAGATATTTTTGAAAACTTTGGTTCATCGTTTATTTCGCTGATTAATCCATTTGCCAGCGAAAGCGGCGACAACATTTACCTGCTGACTTATTGGCTATCCATCAAAACCGCGCTGATGACCACCGTTATCTGCCTGCTGGTGGGCTATCCTATGGCATATGCCATTTCCCGCGCCAATCCTGCTATTCGCAATGCGCTGTTGCTGGCAATTATGCTGCCATTTTGGACATCATTCCTGTTGCGCGTGTACGCATGGATGGGCTTGCTCGGACAAAACGGCATCATCAATAATTATTTGATTAAATGGGGCATTATTTCCGAGCCACTGAATTTGTTTTACAACTCGTTTTCGCTCACGCTGGTGATGGTATATGCCTATTTACCCTTTATGATTTTGCCGCTTTACACGCAACTGGTGAAATTAGACAAACGTTTGCTAGAAGCTGCTGCTGATTTGGGCGCACACCCCGTTAAAGCATTTTTAACCATTACTTTGCCAATGTCCAAAAGCGGCATTATCGCAGGCTCAATGCTGGTGTTTATCCCATCTGTCGGTGAATACGTTATCCCTGAGCTAGTAGGCGGGCCTGATAACTTGATGATTGGTAAAGTGTTGTGGCAAGCCTTTGCCGACCAAAACAACTGGCCATTGGCAGCGGCGATTGCCGTGATTATGGTATTGCTGCTGGTTGTGCCCATTGCTATTGGACAATATTTTGATGACCGCAAAGCCGCGAAAGGGAACAAATAATGCACAACGCTAAAATGTCGCCATTTTTGAAGCTGATGCTGTGCGCTGGCTTGGCGTTTTTGTATATTCCGCTGATTATTTTGGTGGCGTATTCATTTAATAAATCACAATTGGCAACTGTGTGGGGTGGCTTCTCTACTCATTGGTATGGCAAGCTGCTGCACAATGATGAAATATTAAGCGCAGCATGGTTATCGCTGAAAATTGCCGTGCTGTCGTCCTTTGCTGCCGTTACGCTAGGCACAATGGCAGGCTATGCCATGGCGCGGATTAAACGGTTTCGCGGTAACACGTTGTTTGCGGGCTTGGTGTCTGCGCCCATGGTGATGCCCGATGTGATTACGGGCTTATCCATGCTGCTGTTGATTAGCCAAGTGCAAATTATGCTGCAAGGCTGGCTTGGTAATGATGTTGCGTGGCTAGATCGCAGTTTTTTCACTATTTTTCTTGGGCATACTACGCTGTGTATGGCGTATGTAACGGTAGTGATTCGCTCGCGTTTGGCGGAGCTGGATCAATCGCTAGAAGAAGCAGCCATGGATTTAGGTGCGCGTCCAATGAAGATTTTTTTCGTGATTACGCTGCCACTTGTTGCGCCAGCCATTGCGTCGGGCTTCTTGCTGGGGATTACGCTGTCGCTGGATGATGTGGTGATTGCATCGTTTTTGTCGGGGCCGGGATCGTCCACGCTGCCGCAGGTGATTTTCTCGCGTATTCGGCGCGGGCTAGACCCGCAAATGAATGTGCTGGCAACTATTATTATTGGGATAGTGGGTACACTGGTAATTGCGGCGAATTATTTTATGCTGCGCCAAGCCACCAAGCGCGAGCGTGAAATGCAAGCGGCGTATAAGGCAGAACAGAAAGCGTTGGAAAGCGCGTAGGCTTTGTAAACGATTAAAGGCAGCCTGAAAACGGGGAAGCTCGTTTTCAGGCTGCCTTTTGCGTGGATAAACGGCGGATTATTCTTTGCCGTCGCCTTTATCGCCTGCATTCAGCGCAGGCAAGGCTTTCCATTCTTTGGCTAGGCTTGGGAAGGCTTGCTCAAAATCCACCGTGTTGGCATCGCTGGCTTGCAGGGTAAATTGGGGCGTGCGGGTGTAGTGGTTATAGACTTCCATTTTGATGCGCAAGCCGTGCCCCATTAAGCCGCCGAGATTTTCCATTTGCATGGTGGCGAAATATGCCAACAGCCTGCCTTTGCCGTCGTAGTAAAACTCGTATTCAACGGGCGGCTGTTTATCGGCGATGGCTGTGGTCATGCCTTGTATTACGCTGCTGATGGCTTCTAGGTTGGCGATAAATTTGTCGTAATCGGCTTGGCTGATGTTGGCGTTGCTGGGCTTGCCTTGCTCGCGCAGTTGCTGTTGCAGGCTTTGGAACAGGGTTTTGGTGCTTTCCATGCTTTGCTTGCTGTTGGAACGCAGCGCGATGCGGTGGCGCGCGCCGATTTTGCGGGCGGTGTCGTTTAGGGGCAGGGCGGTGAAGGCGTCATCGCCCAATGCTTTGGCGCTTTCGTCCACGGCTTTGGGCAGCGCGCGCCATACATCGGCAAAGGGGATTTTGTTTTGCCATTGCTTAGGCAGCCTGAAACGCACAATCGGCTTGTCGGCAGACAACGCCGAATCGGCAAGCGGCAGGCTGGGTTCAAACGCGCCCAAATCCATATACGCCGCTTGGGCTTTGAGGTCTAGCAGCATGGGCACTTTCAGGCTGCCTAATGCGTTGTGTGTTTCGTAGTGCAACTCGGGCGCAAATTCTATTTTGCCATGCGGCAAATCCACCGCGCCTGTGTAGTGAACCGATACGGCGTTAAACAGCGTGTAAGCTATTTTGTCGATTCTTGCTCGCTCTTTTTGCGATTTTTGGCGAATTTCGTTTTGTTCTGCCGTGCTTAATGGTTTTTTGTCGTGCGTTGCTGCCCAGTCCGCTTTCCATTTCACGTCGAACTCAATGCGTTCATGGCGCATCTGGCGCGATTGCTCGGTTTCATAAAGCGCAAAAGTCGCCTTGCCCGATAGGTTGTATTGCGTGTCTTGCTTAAACTGCCGCTGCATACCGTGGCGATACAAATCGGCAGGCTTGCTTGGTATAGCCTGCATACTGCCACACGCGCTTAACGCCAGCGCAACCGCGCCTGCTAAGGTGGATTTCAAAATCGTTTTCATGGCGATAAACCTTTTTTAACAGAGGAAACGCATATCTTAACGGTTTTCAGGCTGCCTGAAAATAAGCCATCGCCTGCGTTCATCCATTTTCCTTTTTCAGGCTGCCTATTCCCGATAATTTCACTCAACAATGCTAAAATATCACCCAATCACATCACATACAAAGGAACAATCATGGCACTTTTGCAAATCGCCGAACCCAACCAATCCGCCGCGCCGCATCAGCATCGCCTCGCCGTGGGCATAGACTTGGGCACAACCAACAGCCTTGTCGCCACCGTTCGCAGCGGTTCAGCCGAATGCCTGCCCGATGAAACGGGCGCGGTTTCGCTGCCCTCGGTGGTGCGCTATTTGGACAACGGCGGCAAAAGCGTTGGCAAAGCCGCGCTGGACGCGCAAAAAATAGACCCGCACAACACCATCTCTTCCGCCAAGCGGCTGATTGGGCGCAAGCTGCCTGAAATTGACGCGGCGCATCTGCCTTACCGCTTTGCCGACAACGACCAAATCATTGAATTGCAAACCAAACACGGCAAAAAAACGCCGATTGATATTTCCGCCGACATCTTAGGCAGCCTGAAAAGCCGCGCCGAAGCCAGCCTCGGCGGCGAACTGGTGGGCGCGGTGATTACCGTGCCCGCCTATTTTGACGACGCGCAACGCCAAGCCACCAAAGATGCCGCGCGGCTGGCGGGGCTCAACGTGCTGCGCTTGCTCAACGAACCCACCGCCGCCGCCATTGCCTACGGCTTGGACAACGGCGCAGAAGGCACGTTTGTGGTGTACGACTTGGGCGGCGGCACGTTTGACGTATCCATCTTGCAGTTGAGCAAAGGGCTGTTTCAAGTGAAAGCCACAGGCGGCAATTCCGCGCTCGGCGGCGACGATTTTGACCATCGCCTGTTTTGCCATATTGTTGAAAACAATCAGCTTTCCATCACCGATGAACGCGACGCGCAGCTTTTGCTCGGCTTGGTGCGCGCTGCCAAAGAAACATTAAGCAGGCAGCCTGAAACCCGCATTCAGGCTGCCTTGCACAGCGGCAAAACGCTTGATGTCGCCATCACCCGCAGCGAATTTCACGCGCTCACGCAGCATCTGGTTGCCAAAACTATAGAACCCGTCAAACAAGCCCTAAAAGACGCAGGCATCAGCAAAAGCGATGTGAAAGGCGTGATTATGGTGGGTGGCGCAACCCGCATGCTGCACGTGCAACAAGCCGTTGCCAACTTTTTCGGGCAAACCCCGCTTACCAATCTCAACCCCGACCAAGTCGTCGCACTCGGCGCAGCCATTCAAGCCAATATTCTCGCGGGCAACAAAACCGACAACGACTGGCTGCTGCTGGACGTTACCCCGCTGTCGCTCGGCTTGGAAACCTACGGCGGCTTGGCGGAAAAAATTATCCCGCGCAACAGCACGCTGCCCACCGCCCGCGCGCAAGATTTCACCACCTTTAAAGACGGGCAAACCGCGATGACCATTCATGTGGTGCAAGGCGAGCGCGAAATGGTGGCAGATTGCCGCAGCCTCGCCAAATTCACCCTGCGCGGCATACCGCCCATGGCAGCGGGTGCGGCGCGCATCCGCGTAACGTTTCAAGTGGACGCAGACGGGCTGCTTTCCGTGTCCGCCCGCGAGCAAACCACAGGCGTGCAAGCGCAAATTGAAGTGAAACCGTCCTATGGCTTGGACGACGACACCATCACGCAAATGTTGCGCGAGGGCATGGCGCACGCCGGTGCCGATGCCGCCGAACGCGCCCGCGCCGAAGCCCGCGTAGAAGCGCAAAGCCTGCTGGATGCCGTTGCCGCCGCGCTGGATTTGGACGGCGATTTGCTTACCACCGAACAAACCGCGCAAATCCGCGCCCAAATGGATGCCCTCGCCGCGCTGCTGCCCAATGCCGATGCTGCCGAAATCCGCGCCGCCGTGCAAACCCTGTCGCACGGCACAGACGACTTCGCCGCGCGGCGCATGAATCGGAATATTCAACGCGCGTTGCAAGGGGTAAGCGTGGAGAGTTTGTAGAACAGAATAGGCAGCCTGAAAACGGATTGATACGGTTTTCAGGCTGCCTAACACTTTGGTGAAACCCACACGCGCAGTCGGGAATCTGGTTTGATGTTCAGAGAAATAATTGTAAAAACAAACCGTTGTTGTAGGTCGGACATTTATGCCCGACAAATATTGCTAAAACGTTGGGCATAAATGCCCGACCTACTCAGGTTTTGCAAAGGTTTCAGACTGCCTATTGGTTTAGCAATACCGCCACAATGCCTATCGCCCCGCACAAAGGCAGCCTGAAAACTCTTTCGCCAGCGCACGGCTTGCCAGCAAGCCGTAGGGAGCGCGGTTCGCCGTTTCAGGCTGCCCAAGCATTCGCCCCCGCGTTCAGGCAGCCTGAAACGCCGTTCCACCGAAGAAAGGTTTTTCAGGCTGCCTTGTAACCATGCAAGGCAGCCTGAAAACGAATATAGCCAGCAGGGAGTGTGGCTGTGTCACGCACCATTTAGCCGTTGCCAAGCGGTGCGTGAACAAGTTCGCACACCCTACGCGCTGTTTATGTTTGATTAGACGTAGAACGCTTCGCAGGCTGCCTCAAAGCATCAAGGCAGCCTGCGAAGCGTAGCGGAGTTGCGAAGCTAAAATCATTCAACCCAATCAATCAACAGCATCCCCCCGCTTACCGCGCAAGTTAATACCGAATCAACATCGCCCCCCAAGCAAAGCCGCCGCCGATGCCTTCTATCATCAGATGTTGCCCGCGCCGAATGCGCCCGTCTTTAATGCCCACATCCAGCGCAAGCGGGATGGAGGCGGCGGAGGTGTTGGCGTGTTCTTGCACGGTGAGGATGATTTTTTCTTCGGGCAAGCCCAAATGCTTGGCGGTGGCATCAATGATGCGTTTGTTGGCTTGATGCGGCACCAGCCAATCCACTTGTTCGGCGGTGTAGCCCGCTTCGTGCAACACTTCATCGGCAACGGCAGCAAGCTGTTTCACGGCGAATTTGAATACGCCTTGCCCGTCCATTTGCAAAAACGGCGTGCCGCAGACCGCGCCATTGGCGATTTGCGCGGGCGTGTTCAGCAGCGATAAATAGTTGCCATCGGCGTGCAGCTTGCTGTGGATGATACCGATTTCATCGCTTGCGCCCAGCACCACCGCGCCTGCGCCGTCGCCAAACAGCACGCAAGTGCGGCGATCGCTCCAATCCATGATGCGGCTGAACGTGTCCGCGCCAATCACCAACGCTTTCTTTGCCATGCCGCTTTTGATGTAGGCATCGGCGGTTGCCATCGCGTAGACAAAGCCCGCGCACACGGCTTGCACGTCAAAAGCGGGGCAGCCTGAAACGCCGAGCTTTTGCTGCACGATGGTCGCCGCGGCGGGGAACTGCATATCGGGCGTGGCAGTGGCAACGATGATTAAATCAATCTCGCTGGCGGCGATGCCCGCATCATCCAACGCGCGCAGGGCGGCGGCGTGGGCTAAATCGCTGGTTTTTTCGTTGTCGGCGGCGATGTGGCGGGCTTTGATGCCTGTGCGCGTGGTAATCCATTCGTCTGATGTATCAACGCGCTGGGCAAGTTCTTCGTTGCTGACGCGGTGGGCGGGCAGGTAGCTGCCTGTGCCGAGTATTTTGGCGTGTTTCATGGTGCTCTCGCGGTGGAAAAAATGGCGGCATTGTATGCAATCTTGTCGGTTTACTCAATTTGGTTTTTTTATGCTGGTATAGTGGGGGCAGCCTGAAATTTGCCATGAACACGGCTTGCCAGCAAGCCGTAGGGGGCGCGGGTTGGCGTTTCAGGCTGCCCAAGCAGGTGCGCTCGCGGTTAGGCAGCCTGAAATCCAATCTATCCCACAAACAAAATCGCGTATCAGAACACCAAGCGGTTTTGCTTTTTCAGGCTGCCGATGGAGCGTCGGCGGCTCGCCGACATTTTGGCAAGCCAGCAATACTCTTTGAATAGGCAATACCGTTTCAGGCTGCCTTTGCCATGCCCAAAGGCAGCCTGAAACGCTTGCGCCACAGCAACGCAAAGAGTGGGTATGGCGGCGATACGCCATGTTCTGTTCAGGCTGCATAAATGGTTGGGGCAGCCTGAAAGTGTGCGGCTTGGCATCCCCGCTTTGCTACGCAGCCCGCCCCGCGCGTATAATCTGCGCTTTTCCAACCATCCGCAAAGGAAATCCCATGCAATTCTCTCTATCCCCCGCCGCGCTGCCCGAAGCGGCGCAATTATTTGTTTGCACCGAAGCGAGCCAGTTAAACGATGCCACCGCCCAGCTTTTATGCAACAGCTTGGAAGAAAAAGACAGCTTTGCCGAAGCCAAATTGCCCGTGGCAGGCAGCCTGAAAAGCGTTGCCGTGCTGCGC
>CAJPSG010000019.1 GCA_905373195.1 Kingella oralis | reverse complement strand
TGCCGAAGCCAAATTGCCCGTGGCAGGCAGCCTGAAAAGCGTTGCCGTGCTGCGCTTTGCCGATTTGAACACCGAAACCTTGCAAAAAGCCGCCAAAGAAGCGGCGGCGTGGGCGCAAAAGCAAGCGGCGGTGGCGGTGGATTTAAGCCCGTTCTGCGCCGAAAACGCGCC
This sequence comes from Kingella oralis, assembly GCA_905373195.1. Lineage (GTDB taxonomy): Bacteria > Pseudomonadota > Gammaproteobacteria > Burkholderiales > Neisseriaceae > Kingella_B > Kingella_B oralis_A. The sequence goes on along the minus strand of CAJPSG010000019.1, from coordinate 8,760 downwards.
GCGCGTGGTAGCGGCATTGGTGGCGGCGGTGGGCGAAGCCGTGTACCGCTTTGACCGTTTCAAAAAAGAAGCCAGCCCCGCCAAGCTCGCGCAGGTGCAATTTATCCACGCGCAGCATGGCAGCGAAATTCAGGCTGCCTTAACCCGCGCCGAAGCCTTGTTATACGGCGTGAACCTGTGCAAAGACTTGGGCAACACAGGCTCAAACATCTGCACGCCCACTTATCTTGCCGAAACCGCCGCGCGCGAAGCGCAAGCCGTGGGCGCGGAAGCCAGAATTTTGGGCGGCGACTACATCCGCGCAAATATGCCGTCCTTTTGGGGCGTGGCCAAAGGCAGCAAGGAAGAGCCGAAATTGCTGGAATTGCGCTATTTTGGCGCGGCGGATAAATCGGCACAGCCCATTGTGTTGGTGGGCAAGGGTTTGACTTTTGACAGCGGCGGCATTTCGTTGAAACCGGGTGAGGGCATGGACGAGATGAAATACGATATGTGCGGCGCGGCGGCGATGATTGGCACGTTTATCGCCGCTGCCAAAGCCAAGCTGCCGATTAACTTGGTAACCGTGGTCGCCACTTGCGAAAATATGCCCGATGGCGGCGCGTCCAAACCAGGCGACGTGGTCAAAGCCATGAACGGCACCACCATTGAAAACCTGAACACCGATGCCGAAGGGCGGCTGGTGCTGTGCGACGCGCTCACTTATGTGGAGCAGAACTTCAAGCCGCAAGCCGTGATTGATGCCGCCACGCTCACCGGCGCGTGCATCATTGCGCTGGGACACGTTGCCAGCGGCGTGATGGGCAACGACCAAGATTTGGTGGACGCGCTGCTTGCCGCCGCCCGCGAAAGCAACGACAAAGCATGGCAGTTGCCGCTGTTCCCCGAATACAAAGAGCAGCTCAAGTCCAATTTTGCCGATTTGCAAAACATCGGCGGTCGCCCCGCTGGCACCATCACCGCCGCCACCTTCTTGGCGCACTTTGCCGAAAACTACAAATGGGCGCATTTGGACATCGCCGGCACGGCTTGGAAATCGGGCGCACAAAAAGGCGCAACAGGGCGGCCTGTGGCGTTGCTGTTGCAGTATTTGAGTAATCAGGCGCAATAAGCATCGCCATTATTTCAACATCAAAAGGCAGCCTGAAAACCGTGTTGACTTGCTTTGCTTGGTTAAACTGTGTTTTCAGGCTGCCTCCATCTCGTTCACCTTATCTCCACCATGACCCACCTAGACCTCGCCGCCCTATTTATCCTCATCGCCATCCCGCTGCTCGCCCTCGCCGCACTGTGGCAGTTCAACATCATGCTCAGCGAAACCTACACGCTCAACCGCTATCAACAGCAGCCGCGCCAAATGCTGTGGATTGCCATCAGTCTGTTTTTCACATTCAGCCTTAGCGTGTATTGGTATTGCCCCAACGCCCGCAAAAAAGGCGTGCTATTCGCGCTATTGAGCAGCGCAGGCATTGTGTGTTACGCGCTGGGCATGTGGTATAAAAATCATCCTTAAAGGCAGCCTGAAATTGAGTAAACCTCATTTCAGGCTGCCTATTTGTAAACAAACGTAAAGCAAACCCGCCGCAAAAAGCGTACAATGCCCCCGCCTCCCACCACCACAGCAAAGGAACAGTCATGGCACAAATCTCCCCCATCCCCGAAATCATCTCCGACATCAAAGCAGGCAAAATGGTCATCATCACCGATGCCGAAGACCGCGAAAATGAAGGCGACTTGGTCATTGCCGCCCAATTCGTTACCCCCGAAGCCATCAATTTTATGATTAAACACGCACGCGGCTTGGTGTGCCTGCCGATGGAAAATGCCCTAGTGGACAAGCTCGGCTTGCCGATGATGACCCAGCAAAACGGCGCGCAATACGGCACCAACTTCACCGTCTCCATAGAAGCCGCGCAAGGCACCACCACAGGCATTTCCGCCGCCGACCGCGCGCTCACCATCCAAACCGCCGTGTCGCCTAATGTGCAGCCGCAAGATATTGTGCAGCCGGGGCATATTTTCCCGCTGCGCGCGCAAAAAGGCGGCGTGCTGATTCGCGCGGGGCACACCGAAGCCGCCGTGGATTTAGCCCACATGGCAGGGCTGATTGGCGCAGGTGTGATTTGCGAAATTTTGAACGACGACGGCACCATGGCGCGCATGCCCGAGCTGCTGCAATTTGCCGAACAGCACGGGCTAAAAATCGGCACGATTGCCGACTTGATTGAATACCGCAGCCGCACCGAAAGCCTGCTGGAAGAAATGGGCGACACGCTGGTGCACACCCAGTGGGGCGATTTTCGCCAACACGTTTATGTAGACAAGCTCAACGGCGACACCCACCTTGCGCTGGTGAAAGGGCAGCCTGAAAACGCCGCCGAAACCGTGGTTCGCGTGCACGAACCCTTTTCCGCGCTGGATTTTATCCAGCCCGACCCCAACCATTCATGGACGCTGCCGCAAGCCATCCAGCGCATTCAGGCTGCCGAAAGCGGCGTGATTATCCTGCTGCACCGCACCGAAGACGGCGCCGCCCTGCTGGAACGCACCCTGCCCAAAAACAGCCAGCTCGTGCAAAAATGGGACAGAAAAACCTACGGCATCGGCGCGCAAATGCTCGCCAGCCTCAACGTGAAAAAAATGCGCGTGCTGGGCAAGCCTTCGGTGATGAACGGGCTCACAGGGTTTGGGCTGGAAGTGGTGGCGTTTGAAGAACAGCCGAGTGCTTAATGTTGTTTAGCCCACAATAAAAGGCAGCCTGAAAACGAGAAACCCCGTTTTCAGGCTGCCTAATTGTTGTTTACAAGATTAAATCGCCATCAAATCTTCTTCTTTGGCGGCCAAGATTTTATCCACTTCGGCAATGGTTTTATCCGTTAATTTTTGGACGGCCTCCTCGCCACGGCGCGCTTCGTCTTCCGAGATTTCTTTGTCTTTCAACAATTTTTTGATGTGGTCGTTGGCATCGCGGCGCACATTGCGAATAGACACGCGCCCATCTTCCGCCTCGCCGCGCACCACTTTAATCAAATCTTTGCGGCGTTCTTCCGTGAGCATGGGCATCGGCACGCGAATCACATCGCCCATCGCCGCAGGGTTTAAGCCCAAATTGGAATCGCGAATGGCTTTTTCCACCGCAGCCGCCATATTGCTTTCATACACTTTCACGCCGATAGTGCGCGCATCCAGCAAGGTTACGTTCGCCACTTGGCTCACGGGCACGGCGCTGCCGTAGTAGTCCACTTCCACTTGGTCCAGCAAGCCTGTGTGGGCGCGACCAGTGCGCACTTTGGCGAGGTTTTCTTTCAACACTTCAAGCGAGCGTTGCATTTTGCTTTCGGCGGATTTTTGGATGTTGTTAATCATGTTGTATTCTCGTAGTGAGTTGAATAAAGGGCGGATTATAGCAGAGTTGGTTTGTTCGTTTCAGGCTACCTTGATGGGGATGGGGCAGCCTGAAAATAACCGTCAATTATGCACCAGCGTGCCTTCATCCTCGCCCAAAATCACGCGTTTGAGCGCGCCTGCTTTGTGGATGCTGAACACAACGATGTTCAAATTGCGCTCTTGGCACAAAGTGAATGCGGTGGTGTCCATCACTTTTAATTTTTTGGCGATGGCTTCGTTAAAGGTTACGCTCTTATAGCGCGTGGCGGATGGGTCTTTTTTCGGGTCGGCGGTGTATACGCCGTCCACATTGGTGGCTTTGAGCATCACTTCGCAGCCCATTTCTGCGCCGCGTAGAGCGGCGGCGGTGTCGGTAGTAAAGAAGGGGTTGCCTGTGCCTGCGGCAAAAATCACAATTTTGTGTTCTTCTAAATATTGGATGGCTTTGGGGCGGGCGTAGGTTTCGGCGATTTGTTGCATGGAGAGGGCGGATTGCACGCGGGCTTTGGCGCCAACGCTTTCAAACGCATCTTTTAACGCCAGCGCGTTCATCACGGTTGCCATCATGCCCATGTAGTCGGCGGTGGCTCTATCCATGCTGCCTGCTTGGGCGGATACGCCACGAAAAATATTGCCGCCGCCCACCACAATGCCCACTTGCACGCCTAAATCGGCGATTTCTTTCACTTGGCGCACGATGGTCATAATGGTGTCGCGGTTGATGCCAAAGGGGTCGTTGCCCATCAGCGATTCACCTGAGAGTTTGAGCAAAATGCGTTTGTATTTGGTTGCCATGTTGATTGCCTTATTTTGGAGAGATTTTGAGAGAGAAGATGTTTGACTGAAAACCTTGTATGCTGCTTGCCATAAAATCACCTAACGGTTTGGCGGATGCGGTAAAACGGATGATGGGGCGCTGCCGTTGGTTAGGTGATAGGGCTGGGAGATTGTCAAACGGGCGAATTATACGCGTTTTCTACAAGCTATTAAAATAAGCCCCTGCCATAGGAAGCATAGTAATCAACAGCATAGAAAGCAGCAACTCCAATCCAAGCTGCTGTGTAGCCGATTGCATCACTTCAGTTATCTCTAGTTTTTAAAATTTTCATAATTGGAAGCAGATAAGCAGCCTGAAAAATCATTCCGTTTTTCAGGCTGCTTTTAGTTGGTATCTAAAAAGCACAACTATTAAAAACAACTTTGCAATTTTTGTAGCCTTTTTTCTTGCAAGCAGCAAAGCCTTGGTCTATGGCATCAGGAGTAGTGGCAACAAACAAAACATCACTTTTATTGTCATAACCCTGAATGCCCGTAGCACAAGTTTTAGTATAGGATGCGATTACTTTACAAGGTGTTTTTGTTTTATTTTCACATTTTTCTTTTGCATCGTTTTCTGCCATTTTTTTACTCGTATTCCATTTAGAATAAGCAAAACTTTCTATCATTTTTGATGTATCACTATATGCCACCGCGCCCCAGTTTTGCACACGCGGAACATCTGGGGTATAGGATGTTGGAGGAAAGAAACCTCCGCCAGTGGAATACCCGCCAGTAGATTGCCCACAATTAGGGTTGTACCCATAAGCACACAAACTTGGGTCATTCTGTAATGCACCTTTTGTTACATCATAAGACATAACTTGCTTGGATAACGATAAAAATATGATTGTGATTAATAATTTGTACATTTCTGTTTCCTTATCTTTTTTTTCCTACGCCTACAATGCTACTGGAATGTGTTTGGGGTTGAACGTCATTCTGTGAAGGGATAGTGACTCTTGCGCCCATCGTTGATATATGGGTAGATGTATTAGAAGCGCTATTATGTTGAGTGGTATCACTGTTATTTACACCTCTTCCATTCGCCACACTCGGTGGCAATACCGCATTAGCAGCAGTGTTAGAATTATTCCATCCCGCAAACACCGAATAAGGGCTATAAGCTGCCATCAGCCCATTAAAATAAGCTCCCGCCATTGGTGGCACAGTAATCAACAGCATAGACAACAATAGCCCCAAGCCAAGCTGTTGCGTAGCTGATTGCATGATGCCCGTCATCCCCGCTTTAAGCGCATCCACGCCCACCACTTCCCCAATTTCTGCCACCGCAGCCACAATGCTCAATTGGCAATCAAATCCATGCAAATATCCGCCATCACGCCCAGCATTATCCCTGAAAACAGCGTAGATAAGCCATAATTGAGCCATTTATGGAATATTGCTTCGGTTTTTTTAAACAGCAAACACGGAATAAAAATAGGTGCAAACATTTTTGAGATTTCCATAATTAGAAACAAATAGGCAGCCTGAAAAACCATTCCGCTTTTCAGGCTGTTTTTAGTGAACTACGGCTTTGTACCCGTATCTAAAACACAGCTACTAAAAACTACCTTGCAATTTTTGTAACCTTTTTTCTTGCAAACAGCAAAGCCTTGGTCTATGGCATCAGTAGTAGTAGCAACCCAAAATTCATATTTTTTATTGTTATAACCCTGAATGCCAGTAGCGCAAGTGTCGGTATAGGATGCAATTATTCTACAAGGTGTTTTTGTTTTATTCTCACATTTTTCTTTTGCATCGTTTTCTGCCATTTTTTTACTTGTATTCCATTCGGAATAAGCAAAACTTTCTCGCACTTTTGATTCCTTACTATCACTAAATGCTACTGCCCCCCAGTTTGGCACATACGGAACAGGGGTATAAGTTGTCGGCGGGAAGAAACCTCCGCCTGTGGAATATCCACCGTTGGAATATCCATTATCATATTTAGTTGGATTGTAAGTGTTCCCAGACCAACCTTGATTGCCGCAAGCTCCAGAACCGCCATCTTGACAGGCGAGTGCAATAGAGTTAACGAGTAGAAATAATACTAATAAATATTTTTTAGTCATTTTTATCTTCCTTTTTGGGTCTAGCAGCTCCAACCAAAGTAGTGCTGGGTGGAGCAACTTTACCATTAGATGCATTACTTGGTGTTCTAAACGCTAAATTATGAGTATTATAATTTGAAGTGTTTACATTATTTGTCCTTTCTCTATTGTTTATTAGCTATAAAACAAAAAAGCAGCCTGAAAATCAATTCAGCTTTTCAGGCTGCCTAGCTGTACCTAAATTGCAAAAGAACATTCCGTATTCATAGCTAAATGACAGTTTTTATAACCTGCATTTTTGCATTTTTGCATAACATTTTGTTCCGAAATATTTTTAGTTTCTCCTGTGGCAGTAAAAAATTCAGAGTTACTTTTATTGAATGCAGCAACGGCAACTGATGCACAAAAATTAGCATAAACCTGAATTAACTTACATGAAGATTTAGCGCGATATTGGCAGTTCTTAATAGCATTTTTTTCTGCATCATTTTGCGATTGCTGATTTTTGCTACTACCCAAAACAGAACTTGTATCACTTATTGCAATAGCTCCCCACCTATGAAGGTAAATTGTCTCTCTTGCTGATGGTGAATTATTTTGACAATTTGGGTTGTATCCATAGGCGCATAGGTCTGGGTGGTTTTGCAATGTCCCATTATGAATATCAAAAGTGTTGCTAGGTGGCGTAGCATAAGAAAAAAATGAAATAAATAATAATGCAAATAATATTTTACGCATTGTTATCCCCTTGTTTGTCTTTATTTGGACGAATAATTCCACTATTTGTCCAATTATTATTCGGTTGAGTTCGGGTATTAGAATTGGTTGGACGAATAATTCTGTTTAAATCTGAGGAATAGCTATTTGAATTATTAGTTGCATTGACATTAATACCACGTCCATTCGCCACACTCGGAGGCAATCCTGTATTAGCAGTATTAGGATTAGAATTATTCCACCTAGTAAACACCGAATAAGGACTATAAGCTGCCATCAGCCCATTAAAATAAGCCCCCGCCATTGGTGGCACAGTAATCAACAGCATAGACAACAATAGCCCCAATCCTAGCTGTTGCGTAGCTGATTGCATGATTCCCGTCATCCCTGCTTTAAGCGATTCCACACCCAAAACATCCCCTATTTCCGCCACAGCGCCCACAATGCTTACATTAGCCACCAAGTCCATGCAAATGTCTGCCATCACGCCTAGCATTACACCCGAAAACAGTGTTGCCAAGCCATAATTCAGCCATTTATGGAACAACGGTTCGGTTTTTTTAAACAGCAAGCACAGGATAAAAATAGGACCAAAGCCGATAAACATTGCCAAACTAATGCGGAAAATAATTAGCATGCCACCTGCCACAATGGCAGGACCTGCTGTGCCTATGCCTGAAAACCAACGCGCTTCGGTAATTTTCTTTTCTAGATATTCATCATCTGCGGTATCAATTTTACCCAGCATATTCATTACGGTTTGGGTGGAAGTTAAATTAGCATCTATTTTGCAGCCGATGATGCTGGAACTTTTTTGAATGAAACATTTGCCGACATCGGTGTCGCCTGTCATCATTCTGGAGATGCCGTTGGAGAGGTCTTCGGTAAGCGTTCTTAGGGCAAAGTTGCCGCCACTAGCAACGCCCAACGCCATACTGATAATGAAATAGGCTTTGCCGAGCTGGAATGTGAAGCCTTTTAAACCATCTTGGCTACGCCCTGTGGCAATCATAAAGCCGTGGATCAACACCCATAGGGTTATTAGGGCTGTGATGATGGCAAGTGCAGTAGTTAGATTTTGGTGCAGCGCTTGTTCCATAAAGTAGCTGATGCGAGCATAGATATAGTTTCGTATGCTGCTATATAGTAGAAAATCACTCATGTTAGTTCCTTTTGGGGTTAGGGGTTAGAAATGGATTTGTTTTTGTTGCGAAACTCTTGTGCTTTATTTTCATAGCGTTTAGTTTCCTTAATCAGCCACAGAGAGGCGGCACCCTGCAATAAGGTTTTAGCTTTTTCTTGGCTGCCTTTAAGTTGGTTTTTTGTAAGCATGATTCGGGCTTGCTTGTATTGTTGAATAAGGGTGTCTTTGGTTCGCATCAATGCCATTTGTTGTTCTACTTCGGCATCCAATTTGTCCATTATTTGTGTTATTTCTTGTTCTATTTTAGATTTTTTGCCTGAGCCTTCGGTATTGCTTATTCTGTTGTATTCTCTTTGCTTCGCTTTTACTTTGTTAAAAGCTTCAGCTACTTTTTCATCAATTTTCATCAAAATGTCAAATTTTTCTCGTTCTAATTGAACAGTGCGAGTGCAATAATTCTTAGTTAGCCTATTGCTTAGGTTTTCACATTGTTTTTCACGCTCTTTAAATAGTTTATCCGCTTCGTATTTGAGCTGTGCGCTAATTACTTTTTTTACGATGCCGATTTCTTCCAATTTGCCACGAATTAGGTTTTTTAGGTTTTGTTCCCAATTTAAAAGCTGCTCGCCTAGTTGCCATATT
>CAJPSG010000018.1 GCA_905373195.1 Kingella oralis | reverse complement strand
ATACGAGGCGTGGTGAGTGAGGCAGCCTGAAAATCAGTACAACAATATCGCTTGGATTTTTATTTAACAATGTTTAAACGATGCTAAACAGCGTTTCAGGCTGCCTTTGAACTGCGCTGCAACGTGGGCAAATAGGCAGCCTGAAAACATCCCACCGCTAGCCGCGGATTTTCGCCAGCGTTTGCGTGGTGGAAGTTTGATGCAAAAACGGAATGGAATGCACGCTGCCGCCGCGCGCAAGGGTTTCGGCCGCGCCCACAATGTTTTCAGGCTGCCAATCGCCGCCTTTCACCAAAACATCGGGCTGCACCTGCGCAATCAAATCAGCGGGCGTGTCGCTGTCAAACCACGTTACCACGTCCACGCTCGCCAACGCCGCCACCACCGCCGCGCGGTTTGCCAGCGAATTGATGGGGCGGTCATCGCCCTTGCCCTGCCGCTTCACCGACGCATCGGTGTTCAACGCCAGCACAAGACTTGCCCCCAACGCGCGGGCTTGGGCAAGGTAAGTAACGTGTCCGCGATGCAGGATGTCAAAGCAGCCGTTGGTGAACACCAGCGGGCGTGGCAACTGCGCCAGCGCGGCGGATAATTGCTCGGGCGCGACGATTTTTTGTTCAAATTGGGGCGGGGCGTAAGTAGTCATGGTTGCTCCTGATAGGGGATGGAAAATAAAAGGCGTATTTTAGCGGCAGAACGGGGGTTTAGGCAGCCTGAAAGTTTGGCTGCGCATTCAATCCGCAATCTTTGCGAAGCCCGCAAGCATCGGGGCAACCGTTGCTCTATATCGCGTTTCAGGCTGCCTTTCCGCCGCCACAAAACAAAAACCGCGCTACCCAAGCAACGCGGTTTTGTTCCGACTATTTAGCGGTTTCCACCTGAACCATCTCCACCGCAAGCACCGCGGTTTCCACGCGCGGCACATCGCTGCGGCGCAAACGGGGCGCGGGCGCGGGTTGCTCGCGTTGGGCTTCGGCGGCAAGGGCGACGACATCGGTTTCCACAAACTGCAAACCCGATGCAGCAACGATTTCGGCAAGGTTGAACGGTGAAGCAGGCTGAGCAGCAGGCGCAGGCGAAACGGTTTGGGCTTCGCTTGCCACGTTAGCGGCGGCAACCACTTGCGTGGCAATCCGCGCAATCGCTGCGTTTTCTACCGCTTCCGCTGCGTTTGCTTGCGCGTCATCCGCTGTTTCATCCGCCGTTTTCAGGCTGCCTAACTCGGCATCGCTGGCAACAGCATCCACCGCTTCAACCGCTTGCAGCGCGGCGGCATCGGTTGCCACCGCATCGCGTTCGGTTTTCAGGCTGCCATGCAACACGGCAATTTGCGCCTGTTCCACATAAGCACTCGCTTGGCGAACAACCGCGTCTTCCGTTGTCATCGTCGCTTCGTTGCTGTTTTCGGTTTTCAGGCTGCCTGCTGCATCATCCGCTGCTGGGCTGGCTGGCGCATTGCCCGCTTCAATCGCCAACACATGAGCCACCGCTTGACGCACGCGCTGGGCAAGCGCTTCCACCGAATCAGGCGCAGGCGCAACGGTTACGTGCACGGCATCGCCTTGTTTTTGCGGACGGCGGCGGCGTTTGTTTCCGCTCGCGTTGTCGGCATTTTCGCTGCGCTCCTCGTCGCCCAAGCGCACCACCACGGGTTTTTGCTTACGGTTGCGGCTGGATTTTTTGCCATTTTCTTTTTCAGGCTGCCCTTGCTGTTCCGCCGCATTGGCAACGCTGTTTTCATCCACCGCATCCACCGCATCCACGGCTTTTTCGGCATTTTGCTGATTGCGGCTGCGATTGCGCTGCTCGCCTTTGTTGCGGCTGTTGCGCGGTTCTTTTTCCGCTTTGGCGGTCGCGTTTTCAGGCTGCATCAAGGCTTTGGCTTCGGCGTTTTCCGCATTGGCAGCGGTGTTGGTATTGCGGCTGCGCGAATTTTTGCGCTCGCCGTTGCTGGCGTTGCTGCTGTTGGCGTTACCATTGTTATTGGCGTTGCCGTTGGCGGCTTTTTCTTCACTGTTTTCGCGGCGTTTATTGCGGCGGTTGCTGCGTTTGTTGCTTGTGCCGCCGCTGCGTTCGTTGCGGTTGAATGATTTTTTCGCAGGCGCGGCAGGTTCGCTTGCGCCACCGCCAAACAGTTTTTTCAGCCAGCCTTTAAAGCTCTCCCACCAAGATTGGCTGCTGCTGGCCACCACAGGCGGCGGCGACGAATGGTGCACGCCTTTCACCGCGGGCTCGGGGCGCATGGCTTTTTCGCCTTTTTTGTTGGCAAAGGGCACGCTTTCGCTGTTTTCAGGCTGCGTTACACGCTTGTAGCTGGGCGCGGTGTTGTCGTCCAAATCGTCCACGCGGATGCGCGAAATTTCGTAGTGTGGGTTTTCCAAATGCGGATTGGGAATCAGAAACACCGACACATCCAGCCGCTCTTCCATGCCAAACAGCTCGGCGCGTTTTTCGTTCAGCAAAAAAGTGGCCACATCAACAGGCACTTGCGCGTGCACTTCGCCTGTGTTTTCTTTCATCGCCGCGTCTTGAATCAGGCGCAAAACGTGCAGCGCGGTGGATTCGATGCTGCGAATCACGCCCGTTCCCGCGCAGCGTGGGCAAGCGATGTGGCTGGATTCTGCCAGCGCGGGTTGTAGGCGTTGGCGCGACAATTCCAACAAGCCAAATTTGGACAATTTGCCCATTTGCACGCGCGCGCGGTCGCGTTTGAGCGCGTCTTTGAGCGTATTTTCCACTTCGCGCTGGTGCTTCGCGTCTTCCATGTCAATGAAGTCAATCACCACCAAGCCGCCCAAGTCGCGCAGGCGCATTTGGCGGGCGACTTCTTCTGCCGCTTCCATATTGGTGCGGAATGCGGTTTCTTCGATGTCTGCGCCGCGTGTGGAGCGGGCGGAGTTCACGTCCACCGACACCAAGGCTTCGGTGTGGTCAATTACAATCGCGCCGCCGCTGGGCAGCGTTACTTCGCGCGAGAACACGGTTTCAATTTGTTGCTCAATTTGCAAGCGCGAAAACAGCGGAATATGGTCGTCATACAGTTTCAGCCTGCCTAAATTATTGGGCATCACATAGCTCATAAATTCAGACACTTGCTCGTAAACTTCGGGGTTGTCCACCAGAATTTCGCCGATGTCGGGGCGGAAATAATCGCGGATGGCGCGAATTACCAGCGAACTTTCCATAAACAACAAATAAGGCTCGGGATGGGCGGCTGCGGCTTCTTCAATCGCGCGCCAAAGTTGCAATAAATAGTTGAAATCCCAAGCCAATTCTTCGGATGTGCGCCCAATGCCTGCGGTGCGGGCAATCAGGCTCATGCCGTGTGGCACATCCAATTGCGCCATCGCTTCTTTCAGCTCAGCGCGGTCTTCGCCTTCAATGCGCCGCGATACGCCACCGCCACGCGGGTTGTTGGGCATCAACACAAGGTAACGCCCTGCGAGGCTGATGTAGGTGGTCAACGCCGCGCCTTTGTTGCCGCGCTCGTCTTTTTCCACTTGCACAATCACTTGCATACCTTCTTTGAGCACGTCTTGAATGCGCACTTTGCCGCCTTCGTAGTCTTGGAAATAGGCGCGGGAGACTTCTTTAAACGGCAAAAAGCCGTGTCTATCCATGCCGTAATCCACAAAGCAGGCTTCCAGCGAGGGCTCAATGCGGGTGATGGTGCCAGTGTAAATATTGCCTTTGCGTTGCTCTTTGCCGAGCGTTTCAATGTCTAGGTCAATCAGGGTCTGACCGTCCACAATCGCCACGCGCAGTTCTTCTGCCTGGCGGGCGTTAAATAGCATTCTTTTCATTTGTTTTGAGTACCTTATAGATGGCGGCACTTTGAGATAATCAGTTTTGAACCGCCCTGCCGCGTGCTGCCGTAAACAAGAAAAACCATACGGTGCGGCGTGTGGGCGTGAAGAGCGATATTAAAGAACTTAGATGGCAACACGGGCAAAATCGCGAAAAACGGATTTTCAGGCTGCCTTGGAAGGATTTGCTGCGGGGGGCATTCAGGCAAACAGGGGAACTGCGGTGGTTTGCGTTATTTGAATGGTGGATTGATGCCGCAACAAATGGAAAATGGGTTAGCCGTCGTCTTCTAACTGGTGGCTTGGGGTTCAACTTGATTATGGGTTTTATTGGTTAGGCTGTTTGCCAATAAAGTGAACGTCAAAGTGCGTTATTTTGTAAAATGGGCGGCTACGGCTTTGTATGCAATCAATTCAATTTTCAGGCTGCCGATGTGTTTGGTTTCATTCATCTTTTATTTCAAAGCCGTATGCGCTGAAAATGGCGTTTCAGGCAGCCTGAAACCGCCCAAAACAAGTTTCGGATTATAGAGAAAATGGCATCGTTTAGCAAAGAAATAGTCAATCATATCCGCATCGCCGAGCATGAAGCGGGGCAACGCCTTGATAACTATTTGATTAAAATTTTAAAAGGCGTTCCCAAAAGCCATATTCAGCGCATTATCCGCGCGGGCGAAGTGCGCGTAAACAAACGCCGCGCCAAGCCTGATTATCGCGTGGCGGCGGGCGATGGCGTGCGCATTCCACCGATTCGCGTGGCGGCAAAACCTGCGTTTTCAGGCAGCCTGAAAACGGCTCCCGCGCGGGAATTTGAGATTATTTTTGAAGACGATGCGCTGTTGGTCATCAACAAGCCCAGCGGCATTGCGGTGCACGGCGGCAGCGGTGTGAGTTTTGGTGTGATTGAGCAGCTGCGCCAGTCGCGCCCCGAGGCAAACTATTTGGAGCTGGTGCATCGGCTGGACAAGGACACCAGCGGCTTGCTGATGATTGCGAAAAAGCGCAGCGCGCTGGTGAAGCTGCATGAGATGCTGCGCAACGACCACCCGAAAAAGGTTTACCTTGCGCTGGGCGTGGGGCAATGGCAGCCTGAAAACCGCCATGTGCGGCTGCCGCTGGTGAAATACACAGGCGCGGCGGGCGAAAAGATGGTGCGCGTGGGCGATGAGGGGCAATCGGCGCACACGGTTTTTCGCGTGTTGGATACGTTTTCAGGCTGCCTCACGCATTCGGTGGGCATTTCGGCGCTGAGCTTGGTGGAGGCGACGCTGAAAACGGGGCGCACGCATCAAATTCGGGTGCATATGCAGGCGAGCGGCTGCCCGATTGCGGGCGATGAGCGTTATGGCGATTATCAGGCGAACAAGCGGCTTCATAAGCTGGGCTTGAAGCGGATGTTTTTGCACGCGCATCGGTTGGTGTTGGCGCATCCATTGTCGGGCGAGATGTTGGATTTAGTGGCGGGATTGCCTGATGAATTGGAGCGGGTGGTGGAGCGGTTGGCGGCGGGGGGAGAGGCAGCCTGAAAACGGGAAAATTGGTTTTCAGGCTGCCTTTGGGTGGTTGGCAAAAGAATTGTTGGAACGGATTTTTTGCGCTTGATGGTTAAGTGTGCTTTGCAAATGAATGGCGGCGGGATGTCGCTGGGTTTTTAATTAGATAAGGAATGATGATGGTTGATTTGCGTAGATTTTTTAAACCGTTGAATGGGGTGGTTGTGGCATTATGTTCGTTTTTTATTGCGCCTGCGCAGGCGGATAATCCTCTTCAAATAGAACAGGCTTTCGCAGCCTATCATGCAGGCGATTACAGCCAAGCTCTGCGTCTGTTTAAACCCCTTGCACAACAAGGCAATGCTGAGGCGCAAAATAGTTTGGGTGTGATGTATGCAAAGGGGCAAGGCGTAGCACAGGATTATCAGCAAGCCCTTGCATGGTATAAAAAAGCGGCAAATCAAGGCGATGCTACTGCGCAAAATAATGTTGGCTGGATGTATTTTTACGGCGAAGGCGTGGCGCGGGACTACAAACAAGCTGCGGCGTGGTATCAGAAGGCGGCAAACCAAGGGAATCTTGATGCGCAAAACAATTTGGGCGTGATGTATGACGAAGGTTTCGGTGTAGCACAGGACGCTAAACAGGCAGCAATGTGGTATCAAAAAGCGGCTAATCGGGGGCACGTTGAGGCGCAATTTAGTTTGGGTGTGATGTATCACAATGGGCAAGGTGTGGCGCAAGACGATAAACAAGCGGTGGCGTGGTTTCAAAAGGCGGCTCATCAGGGACACGTTGAAGCGCAACACAATTTGGGTACGATGTATCTTAACGGACAAGGCGTGGCACAAGACGATAAACAAGCAGTGGCGTGGTTTCAAAAAGCAGCTAATCAAAACCATGTTGGGGCGCAATTCAATTTAGGTATGATGTATGCCAACGGTCGCGGAGTGGCGCAGGATTATCAGCAGGCGAAAATATGGTGGCAAAAAGTGCTGGCGCAGCCTGATACAAAAGAAAATGCGGAAGCTCGCGCGTTTGCTCGTGATTATTTGCAAAAATTGAGTGATGCTGGCATTCGCTAATGGCACGTTTGATTGAGGCAGCCTGAAAACGGGAAAATTGATTTTCAGGCTGCCTTTGGATGCTTGGCTGGAATGTGATTTAGCTCAATGGTGGCTGTATGCCGTTTAATTTTGAATTTGGAGAGACAATGATGTTTGATTTACGCAAGATTTTTAAACTGTTGAATGGGGTGTTGGTGGCGTTGGTTTCAGTTTTCAGCGCGCCTGCGGGGGCGGATAATGCTGCTCAGCTTCAACAAATTGATGCTGCTTATGATGCTGGCGATTACAGCCAAGTTGTTCGTTTGTTGCAGCCGCTTGCGCAGCAGGGTAACGTTGATGCTCAATACAATTTGGGGATGATGTATCTTGATGGGAAAGGCGTGGCACAAAACTATAAGCAAGCGATGGTGTGGTTTCAAAAGGCTGCGCAGCAAGGAGACATTGGAGCGCAGTATATTTTAGGTGTGATGTATCGCGATGGGAAAGGTGTAAAAAGAGACTATAAGCAAGCGATGGCATGGTTTCAAAAAGCAGCCAATCAGGGTTCTTCTATGGCGCAACTCAATTTAGGTGGAATGTATCAAGAAGGGCAAGGCGTGGCACGAGATGATAAACAAGCCGTAGCATGGTTTAAAAAGGCTGCTCATCAGAGCAACCCCCTAGCGCAATTTAATTTAGGTAATATGTATCGCACAGGGCAAGGCGTGGCACAAAATTATCAACAAGCATTAGCGTGGTATCAAAAAGCAGCTAATCAGGGGCTGGCTTCGGCACAAAATAGCTTGGCTATGATGTATTACGAAGGAAAAGGAACAACAAAAAATTATCAGCAAGCAAAATTGTGGTGGCAAAAAGTGTTGGCGCAGCCTGATACGGAAGAAAATGCCGAAGCCAAAGCAATCGCTCGTAATGGCTTGCAAGCATTAAAAAAACAAGGTATTCGTTAATCGCTTTTCCACTTCGGCAGCCTGAAAACACATTTGGAACTGCCAACTTTAAGGCAGCCTGAAAATGTGAAAATTGATTTTCAGGCTGCCTTTGGGTGGTTGGCAAAAGAATTGCTAGAACGGATTTTTTTGCGCTTGGTGGTTAAGCGCGTTTTGCAAATGAATGGCGGCGGGATGCCGCTGGATTTTTAGTTAGATAAGGAATGATGATGGTTGATTTGCGTAGATTTTTTAAAGTTTTGAATGTGGTTTTGACGGTGTTGGTTTTGGCTATGGCTGCACCTGCTGGGGCAGATGATAAAGCTCAGCTTCAACAAGCGATAACGGCTTATCAGGCAGGTGATTACAATCAAGCCTTTAAACTGTTTCAACCGCTGGCACAGCAAGGCGATGCTCTGGCGCAAAACAATTTGGGTGCGATGTATGAAAATGGGCAAGGCGTAGCTCAAAACCATCAACAAGCTTTCACTTGGCTTCAAAAAGCGGCTAATCAGGGAGATGCTGATGCACAATACAATTTAGGCGTAATGTATTACCAAGGGCAAGGCGTAACACAAAACCATCAACACGCCTTCGCTTGGTTTCAAAAGGCAGCCAATCAAGGATATGCTTTGGCGCAGTACAATTTGGGCGTAATGTATAGAAAAGGGCAAGGTGTGGCACAAAACTATCAGCAAGCCTTTATGTGGTTTCAAAAAGTAGCTAATCAGGGATATGCTGCTGCGCAATATAACTTGGGCATGATGTATTACAAAGGCCAAAGCGTGGCGCAGAATTATCAACAAGCCTTTACATGGCTTCAAAAAGCGGCTAACCAAGGATATGCTTTGGCGCAATACAATTTGGGCGTGATGTATGGAAATGGTTATGGTGTGGCGCAAAATTATCAACAAGCCGTAGCTTGGTATCAAAAAGCGGCTAATCAGGGAGATGTTAATGCTCAATACAATTTGGGTATGATGTATCTAGATGGTCGTGGCGTGGCGCAAAATTATCAACAAGCCGTAGCTTGGTTGCAAAAAGCGGCTAATCAGGGAGATGCTGGCGCACAAAATAATTTGGGTGTGATGTATCAAAATGGACAAGGCGTGGCGCAAAACTATCAGCAAGCCTTTGCTTGGTATCAAAAAGCGGCTAATCAGGGGCGTGCTAGTGCACAAAATAATTTGGGTGTGATGTATCAAAATGGGCAAGGTGTGGCGCAGGATTATCAACAAGCCTTTGCATGGTTTCAAAAATCAGCTAATCAGGGATATGCTCAGGCGCAGTATAGTTTGGGTTTGATGTATGCCAATGGGCAAGGCGTAGCGCAGGACTATAAACAAGCCTTGGCGTGGTTTCAAAAAGCGGCTAATCAAGGTGATGCTAAGGCGCAAAACAATTTGGGCTTTATGTATCAAAATGGTTTTGGCGTAGCGCAAAATTATCAACAAGCCAAAGCATGGTATCAAAAAGTGCTGGCGCAGCCTGATACACCAGAGAATGCCGAAGCCAAGGCAAAAACCCGCCAAAATCTACAAACATTGGAAAGCATGGGCATTCGCTAACCACTTTTCCACTTCGGCAGCCTGAAAACACATTTGGAACTGCCAACTTTAAGACAGCCTGAAACCCCCAAAAACGGTTTTCAGGCTGCCTTACGCATAACCGCCTACAACGCCACCCCCATTTCCCACTATAATTCGCCCTTTTATTTTCAGGCTGCCTCACGCCTCCCCCCTCCCAATCAACAAGGATGCCCCATGATACCCC
>CAJPSG010000017.1 GCA_905373195.1 Kingella oralis | reverse complement strand
TTTGGGAGGTTTACTCCTTTAATCAGCGGTGTTGCACTTGATATGCGAATGTAAGGTTTCCATCATCGCAACAACCGCAACGCCTATTCCGCTTTCACTTCTACGCGGCGACCTTGGGCGTTGTTGCCCGCAGCGGCGGTGGTGTTTTCAGGTTTGCGCAGCTCAATGTTTTTGGCATTCACGCCTTGTTTTTCCAAAAACGCTCGCACGGCTTGGGCGCGTTTTTTGGATAGCTCGGCGTTGGCTGCGGCGTTGCCTGTGCTGTCGGTGTAACCGCTTACCACCAATTTTTTGCCGTTTTTGCCTGCGGCGATTAAGTCGGCAACCACTTTATCGGCATCGGCGGCAATGTCGCTTTTGCCTGTGGCAAAGTAGAATGTGGCAACCGCATCTTTATAAGCCACATCAGCTTGGTCTGCCGCAGGCTCGCTGGCGGCAGCAGCGCTGGCAGCGGCAGGTGCAGCAGAAGCGGCGGCTGGCGCAGATGCTGGTGTAGATGCGGCAGCAGGTGCTGGGGCAGCGGCAGGTTTAGCCGCTTGGGCAGGCTCGTGCGAGCTGTCGGTTGGCAAGGCTTGGTTTTTTGGATGCGATTTACCCCACACATAAGCGGTCAGCAAGTGGATTTTGTCTTCGGTTAAAAAGTCTTTCCACGCAGGCATTTGGTTTTTCCGCCCATTGGTAACGGTTTCAATGATGGCTTTTTCGCTGCCGCCCCACAGCCATGTGTTGTCGTTCAGCGCAGGAGCAGTATTCATTGTGCCTTGCCCGTTTGCGCCGTGGCAGACAGCGCAGCTGGTTTGGAAGATTTCCTTGCCACGTGCGGCGCGCTCTTCATCGTAGGCGCGGTCTTTGGACAGCGACATCACATAATTGGCTACATCGCGCACGCCTTCTGTACCCAGTTTTGTCCCCCATGCTGGCATAACACCTAAGCGACCATTATCAATGGTTTCATGGATTTTTTCGGGCGTGCCGCCGTAAATCCAGTCGCTATCGGTGAGGTTGGGGAAGCCGCGCGAGCCTTGCGCATCCGAGCCGTGGCATTGGATGCAATAGGTGTCAAACAAGTTTTTGCCAATGGTCATGGCGTTTTTGTCTTTGGCAACGTCTTCCACCTTCATCTTGCTGTATTTGCCATACAGCGCATTGACGGTTTTATCCGCAGCGGCGACTTCTTTTGCATATTGCCCGCGGCTGGTCCAGTTGAACACGCCTTTGTAGTCGCCCATGCCAGGGTAAACAACCAAATAGCCTGCACTGAATAAAATCATGCAAACAAACATCCAAAACCACCAGCGTGGCATGGGGTTGTTGTATTCTTCAATGCCATCCCAAGAATGACCTGTGGTTTTAACTTCTTCGCCTTTTTTCAGCTTCACTTTGTCTTGCGACAGCAGCAGCCATGTTACATAAATGAAACTGGCCACCACGATGGCAACGATGTAATAGTGCCAAAATGGGGATGTGAATTGTGATTCCATAATTATGCTCCGTGTTCATGATGAGTTTGGGCAGCTTCGTTGTCGCGGGGTGTGTCGTCATCATCTAGGATGCTTTGCGCCGCGTCTTGGTAGTTTTGTTTATTGCGCTTGTTTAACACAATAAACAGGATAACCGCGAAGCTAATGCAGATGCCGATGGTAAACAGGCTATTTGCCCAAGCCATATTCATGATTTCTTACCTTTTGTTTTTCAATGCCAAGCCCAAACCTTGCAAATAGGCGATAACTGCGTCTAGTTCAGATTTGTCTTTGAGCTCTTCGGCGGCTTTGTCGTAATCTTCTTTGGTGTAAGGCGTGCCGACTTTTTCCAAAGCCTTCATGTGGCGCACCACTTCATCAGCGTCCACTTTGTTACGCGCCAGCCAAGGGAATGCGGGCATATTGGATTCGGGCACAACTGCGCGCGGGTTGAGCAAATGGATGCGATGCCATTCATCAGAGTAGCGTCCGCCTACACGCGCCAAATCAGGGCCTGTGCGTTTGGAGCCCCATTGGAATGGGTGGTCATACACCGATTCGCCTGCCACAGAATAATGCCCATAGCGTTCGGTTTCGGCACGGAAGGGGCGGATTTGTTGCGAGTGGCAGTTGTAGCAGCCTTCGCGCACATAAATATCGCGCCCCGCCACTTGCAAGGGCGAATAGGGCTTCACGCCTTTGGTGGCGGTAATCACTTCTTTGGTGCCAAACAAGGGGACAACTTCCACTATCAAGCCCACGCTTACCACGATAAGCGTAAACACAATCAGAAAGCCCACTTTTTCTTCTGCTAATTGTTGCAATTTCATTTTTAGCGTCCTTTCTTATCAGTGTTCGGTTTTCGCCAAAGCAGGGATTTCTGCTTCAACAGGTTTGCCATCGGCAACGGTGCGATAAACGTTATATGCCATGATGCACATACCGCTTAAATACAACACGCCACCCAAGAAACGAATGAGATAGAACGGCATAGAACGGCTTACCGATGCGATAAATGGATGCGTGAGCGTGCCATCGGGGTTGAGTTGGCTCCACATCATGCCTTGCATTACGCCTGATGCCCACATGGATGTGATGTATAAAACCACGCCCAAAGTGGCAATCCAGAAGTGCGCGTTAATCAGCTTCACGCTATACATTTCTTTTTTGCCATACAAACGGGGAATCATGTAATACAACGAGCCGATGGTTACAAAGCCCACCCAGCCCAATGCGCCAGAGTGAACGTGCCCCACTGTCCAGTCGGTGTAGTGGCTCAATGCGTTTACTGTTTTGATAGACATCATCGGGCCTTCAAAGGTGGACATACCGTAAAACGACAGCGACACGATTAAGAATTTTAAGATGGGGTCGGTGCGCAGTTTGTCCCACGCGCCCGATAGCGTCATGATGCCGTTAATCATGCCGCCCCAAGAGGGGGCAAACAAAATCAGCGACAATACCATGCCCAAAGATTGCGTCCAGTCGGGCAAGGCGGTGTAGTGCAGATGGTGCGGGCCTGCCCACATATAGGTGAAAATCAACGCCCAAAAGTGCACCACCGATAAGCGATAAGAATAAATAGGGCGGTTGGCTTGTTTGGGCACAAAGTAATACATCATGCCCAAGAAGCCTGCGGTTAGGAAAAAGCCCACCGCGTTGTGCCCGTACCACCATTGCACCATGGCATCAATCGCGCCGTAGTAAACAGAATAGGATTTGAAACCGCCTGCGGGGATGGAGATATTGTTCACAATATGCAGTAACGCCACGGCAAGGATAAACGCGCCGTAAAACCAGTTTGCCACATAAATATGCTTCATTTTGCGCTTGGCAATCGTGCCAAAAAACACGATGGCATACGCCACCCACACGGCGGTAATCAAAATATCAATCGGCCATTCCAGCTCGGCGTATTCCTTGCCTTGGGTGTAGCCCAAGGGCAGGGTAATCACCGCCAGCACAATCACCAATTGCCAGCCCCAAAAGGTGAACGCGGGCAGCCAGTTGCCGCCAAACAGCCGTGCATTGCAAGTGCGCTGCACCACATAATAAGATGTGGCAATCAAGCCACAGCCGCCAAAGGCAAAAATCACGGCATTGGTGTGCAAGGGGCGGATGCGACCAAAGTGAAACCAAGGCGCAATATCCGACATGTTGAGGGCGGGCCAGCGCAATTCTGCGGCGGCATACACGCCCACAAACATCCCAATGATGCCCCAGATTACCGTCATAATGGCAAATTGGCGCACCACTTTATAGTTATAGGTTTGCGTTTCCATAACAACTCCATACGTTGAAAATATTTCTTTTATTATGCGATGGGCGGTTTTCAGGCTGCCTTGGCTGATTTTATTAGGCAGCCTGAAAAACATTTATCGCTTGTCTTACTCTTGATGCTTTTAGCGGTTAAAATAAAATAAATTAACGCATCTTAAAACATCAAAACCTTATTTATCGTAAGGTTACCAAAAGCAGCGGAATGTTACCTGATTAGCATCAAACAATCTACTTTTAGATGTGAATAGCCAAACACTAAATTAATTATTGCTATACTCAATACTTTTTTAAAATCAAATAGAAAGATACCGCCATGTTGCATTACACCATCACACCCCGCCCCAATGCCCACCAATGGCACATCATTTTTACATTTCACCACAGCGAAAATGCCACACAAAGCATCAAGCTGGCGAACTGGGTGGCGGGCAGCTATATGATTCGCGACTTTGCCAAACACATTATCCGCATCCAAGCCACCTGCAACGGCAGCCCCGTGCCGCTGGCGCAAATCAGCAAAAACGAATGGCAAACGCCCGCGCAAAGCGGCGATTACCAAATTGAATACACCGTGTATGCCAACGACTTATCCGTGCGCGCTAGCTTGCTGGATAACGAACGCGGCTTTATTGACGGCGCGTGTTTGTTTCTCTATTTGCCCGAGCGGCGTGACGAAGCCTGCGAAGTGCAATTTAACGACTTGCCCGAGGGCTGGCGCATTGAAACCACATTAAGGCAGCCTGAAAACCAGAAAAACCGTTTTCAGGCTGCCGACTACGCCTCGCTCACCGATTGCCCGTTTGAATTGGGCGCACACATAGAAACGCTGCACTTCACCGCACACGGCATCCCGCACCGCATCGCGTTAAGCGGGCATTACCCCGATTTTGACCGCCAGCGGCTGCTTGCCGATTGCCAAAAAATCTGCGAACACGCGCTAGCGATGTTTTTGGCGAATGAAGCCCCGTTTGCCGAATACCTATTTTTGCTGCATCTGGGCGACAACATCTACGGCGGCTTGGAACACAGCAACAGCACCGCGCTGCACGCCGACCGCCACGCCCTGCCGCCGCACCACATGGCGCAGCCCAACCCCGACTACACCACGCTATTAGGCTTAATCTCGCACGAATACTTCCACGCATGGAACGTGAAAACCATCAAGCCCGCCGAATTTGTGCCTTACGATTTAGACCAAGAAACCTACACTGAGCAGCTATGGGCATACGAAGGCATCACATCCTATTACGACGACCTAATCCTCGCCCGCAGCCACGTTATCACCCCCGAAGCCTATCTCAACCTCATCGCACAAACCATCACCCGCGTGCACCGCAACGCAGGGCGCAAGCAGCAAACCCTCGCCCAATCCAGCTTCGCCGCATGGCACAAATACTACAAACAAGACGAAAACAGCCCTAACGCCATCACCAGCTACTACCAGCAAGGCGCACTCGCCGCGCTGTGCCTTGATGCCCATTTGCGCCAAAACCACCGCCCGCCGCTGGATTTCGTGATGCGCAGCTTATATATGCAAACGCGGCTCAACCGCAGCTATTACACCGCCAGCGAATGGCAACAATTTGTGCAAGACATCGCCCAGCTTAACCTTGCCGACTTTTTTCAGGCTGCCCTACACAGCACCGACGACCTGCCGCTAGAACGCAGCCTGAAAACGCTGGGCGTAGAACTGCGCTGGTACAGCACACCGCGCAGCGATTTGGGCAAACTGGTAACCGAGTTCCCCGCCAACACACCCGCCCCCGACATCGGCTGCCGCGCCAAACAACAAGCCGACCGCGCTACCATCAGCCATGTGTTTACAGGCGGCAGCGCAGAACACGCCGCGCTCAAAGCAGGCGATACCATCGTCGCCATCAACGGCTACGCCTGCACCGACTTTGTCGCCCAAACCGAAACCCAAATCGGCGATGTGCACACCATCCACTACTTCCGCCACGGCGTGTTGCACCAAACCATGCTTACCGTGCAAGCCGCAGCCGCTACCACCGCCTATTTAAAAATTGTGGACAACGCGCGGCTGCAAGCATGGATGACACGAGGGTAGGGCGCGTAAATAGGCAGCCTGAAAGCCATTACCCATTTTCAGGCTGCCGCAAAACGGTTTAAAATAGCCACTCTTAACACAAAAGCATCCCATTAAGGAAACCAAAAATGATAGAAAAAATCGCCGATTATTTATATGTGTCCGACCAGCTTAAAGACGAACGCTTTGCCAAACGCGCCGCGTCTTACGGCATCAAAACCGTAATTTGTAACCGCCCCGATGGCGAAGCCCCTGACCAGCCCAGCTTTGAGCAAGTGAAAGCATGGCTCAACGCCAACGGCATTGAACACGTAATCTATATGCCCGTGGTGATGGATGGCATCACCGATGAAACGCTGGATCATTTCCAAACCACCGTTGCCAATTCCGAAGCGCCGATTATGGCGTTTTGCCGCACAGGCACGCGTTCCACCATGCT
The DNA here is from genome assembly GCA_905373195.1 of Kingella oralis. Lineage (GTDB taxonomy): Bacteria > Pseudomonadota > Gammaproteobacteria > Burkholderiales > Neisseriaceae > Kingella_B > Kingella_B oralis_A. The sequence goes on along the minus strand of CAJPSG010000017.1, from coordinate 2,884 downwards.
TTGGGCGTTGAACCAAGCGCGGCGCGGCGTGGAAGTGAACAGCTTGATTAAGGCCGCCAGCCTCGCCAATATTGACCTTGAACCACAACGCCACCGCTTAGAAGCGATTTACAAGAAAAAAGGCTGATGGACTGAGGCGTACACATCAATTAAACCCTGTAAACAGGATGGGCTGTTTACAGGGTTTGGTGTTTTCAGGCTGAAACCTTTGCAAAACCGTAGGTCGGGCATTTATGCCCGACGTTTTTAGATTTGTGGTGTTTGAAGATAAATAGGGCAGTATTTGTCGGGCATAAATGCCCGACCTACAAGCTGGTTTCAGGCTGCTTCAATCCCTCAAAGGCAGCCTGAAACCTATTCCCCCGCCATTTGCACCATCAACAGCCGCCCGCCTTGCCCTTTTTCCAGCAAGACTTGCACGCCGTCGGCGAGTTTGATTTTGCTGCCGATGGCGATGGGGGTTTTATTGACCACGTCATACATTTCGGGCAGGTTTTCGTTTACCAGATACCAATCACCGTTGTGTTGCACAAAGTAGCCGACGCGGCGTGCGTCTTCGGGTTTTAGGCGTTCGTTGGGGAAGATATTGCTGTTGGCGTGCCATTTGAACAGCGATTGCCCGCTGAACACCATGATGCGGTGGTTGTCGGGGCGGTAGCTGCCATTGGGCGCGGCGGAGTAGAGATTGAGCACGGGCAGGCTGCCTGAATGGGGTGTGCCACAGAAGGGGCAGACGGGTTTGACTTTGTTATCAAAGGCATACCATTTTTGTTCGCATTGAGGGTTGGCGCAGGGTTGCAGCAAATCTACGGTTTTCACCAGCGCGTGTTCCCATTCGTCGGCGGTGGGGCGGGCGGCGGGGTTGTGTAGCCCGTCAATAAAGGCACGGCGAAAGAGCTCGGCGATGTAGGGGCCGCAGACGGTGTAGGGGATTTTTTGCGTGTCTTTCCACGGCAGCTCGCTGGGTTTGCATTGATCTATTTTAATGCGGTTGCTGGGGTCGCTGGGGTGTTCTATGAACAGGGCTTGGCTGCCCATGCTGAGTTCTTCGTCGCGTTGGCTGTCGTTGGGGTCGTGGATTTTGTCGCCGCGCAGGGGGTGGCGGTAGAGCAGATACATATAAATCAGCACGGCGAGCGCGTGTAAATCGGTGGTGCGGCTGGGCAGCTTGCGCTGGGGATCGTCTTTGGGCAGGTGAGCGGTGGCGACGACTTCGGGGGCGATGAAATCGGGCGTGCCGACTACGCTGGGCGGGTGTTTGCCTGGCACGACGAGCCCGTCGATGTCGATTAGGCAGGCTTGCCCGCTGGTGGGGTCGATGAGGCAGTTTTTGTAGCCTAAATCGCTGTGGCTAAGCCCTGCCATGTGCATTCGGCGCACGGCGCGGGCGAGCATGATGCAGATTTTGAGGTGGGTCATCCAGTCGCCCAGTTCGCGCGGGTCTAGGAATTTGTTGCGGTTGGATGCGCTGGCGAACCATTTGCCGTCTTTGTCTTTGCCTTTGATGCCGAGCATATCGTTGTTGCGGCTGCCGTATTTGAAGAAAAAGCAGTCGCGGTAAAACGGGGACACTACGCCGAGTTTGCCGTTGTATTCCACCACGGCGGTGGGCCAGCAGTAGAGTTTTTTTAGGTATTCGCCGCCTTCTTGGTTGAAGATGCGCTCGCGGTAGAGCCCTGTGATTTGTTCTAGCCGCTCGCGGGTGGCGGGGTCGGCTTTTTCGCGGAAGAAGGCGACAACGTAGTCGCGGTTGGGCGAGAACATCACGTCTTTCATGCCGCCTTGCGCTTTGATTTCATCAACAAATTGGATGGTTTCGCCGTTGGTGGCGGTGAGGGTAATGATGTTGTTGGACATGGTGGGCTTTCGGTTTGGGTGTTTGGGTTTTAGCTTCGCAGAAGCTCGTAAACTCGCTTTCAGGCTGCCTTAATGGTTTTCAGGCTGCCTTTGTGGGCAAAAATAGGGCGAGCGTGCGGTCGTCGTGGTTGCCGGGCGACCAAAAATCCAGCCATTCTTCCAGCGCGGCGGCAGGCTGCTCGGCTTGGAAGACGGGTTGCAACTCTTGCCACAGCGTTGCCCATTTTTCGGGTTTGGCGAGATTGGCATCGGTTTCAAATTTGGGGTCGGATACGCCGTCGGTCATTAGGATAAGGACGGGGGGCTGTTGCCCTGCCCAGCAGCGGATGCGGTGGGCAAGGTTGTCGCCGACTTCGTGGGCGGATAGGAACACGGTTTCGCCTGAATACGCGCCGCCGTCGCTTTCGCCCAGCAGCATCAGTTGCTGGTTTTCAGGCTGCCACACGGCGGCTGCGCCATCGCCCACCCAATAGGCGGCGATTAGCCATGTGCCATCTGTGCGGGGCAGAGCGAGGGCAATCAGCAGGGTGCAGGCGAGGCTTTTGAGGGGGATGTTTTCGGCTTCTTTGGCTTCGTATTGCGCGGCGTAGGCATTGCGGGCGGCGTTGCCAATGAGGCTGCGTAATACTTGTGTTTGAGTTTCTGGCTCGTATTCAGGCAGCCTGAAAAAGTCTTTTTCGCTGTCGTTTAGCAGTTGCCATACGGTGTTGGCGGCGGCATTAACGGCAAGTTGCGAGCCGTAGCGGGAAAATTCTGCGCTGCCTGCGCCATCGGCAACGGCGATAAAGTGCAAGCCTGTGCGCGGGTGGTAGGCGATGCGGTAGTCGTCGTCGCAATGGGTGCCGTTGTGGGCATGGCTGCGTCCGCGCACGCGGGCGGCGATGAGTCTGCCTTGTGGGGTGGGGATGCTATCGTGGGCGGTGTCGGGTTTGGCGAAGCGGGCGTTGGGGTCGCTGGGGTGGTTTTGCCACAGGCTTTTGGGCATCAATAAAGGACAAGCGTATGCAAAATTTAAACCAATGGCGCG
>CAJPSG010000016.1 GCA_905373195.1 Kingella oralis | reverse complement strand
TTTTTCAGGCTGCCTCCCCATCACCACCCAACAAAAAAACCGCATCCCAAAAGATGCGGTTTTCTCGGCATAAGCAAAACTAATAAACGTATATCAAGATGCGAAGGCTTGGTCCACGCGCTCGCGCAATTCCTTGCCGGGTTTGAAATGGGGCACGCGCTTGGCGGGCACTTCCACTCGTTCGCCTGTTTTCGGATTGCGCCCAACGCGCGGCGGGCGGTAGTTCAAATCAAAACTGCCAAATCCACGAATTTCAATACGCTGACCTTTTGCAAGCGAGCGGGTCATGGTGTCCACCAAAACCTTTACGCCGTATTCAATGTCTTTGGCTTGCAGCTCCGTGCCTTCGTTGTTTTCAATAAACAATTCAGCCAAGCGAGCCATTAACTCTGATTTGGTCATTGTGCTTTACCTATTAGCTTTTGTTCAAAGACGCTTTGAGCAAGTCGCCCAAGCTGGTTGTGCCTGCGTTTGCGGCGCTGGCGGCGTTGATGGATTTCAACGCATCTTGGTCTTCTTTGCGGTCTTTGGCTTTGACAGACAATTTGATGCTGCGGTTTTTGCGATCAACCGACAAGATGATGGCTTCTACTTCGTCGCCTTCGTTCAGCTTGGTGGTCAAATCTTCTACGCGATCAGCAGCAAATTCAGATGCAGGCAAGTAGGCCTCTACTTCGTCTGCCAAGGCAACCACTGCGCCTTTGGCTTCAACGGATTTTACTGTGCCTTTCACCAATGCGCCTTTGTCGTTCACAGACAAGAAGTTGTTGAATGGGTCGCCTTCAAGCTGTTTGATGCCCAAAGAAATGCGTTCTTTTTCAACATCAATCGCCAACACAACGGTTTCCACTTCTTCGCCTTTTTTGTATTTGCGAACGGCTTCCTCGCCTGATTCAGTCCAAGACAAATCAGACAAGTGCACCAAACCGTCAATGTTGCCCGGTAAGCCAACAAACACGCCAAAATCAGTGATGGATTTAACCGCGCCTTTGAGTTTGTCGCCTTTGTTGTAGTTGGCTTCAAATTCTAACCAAGGGTTAGGTTGGCATTGTTTCATGCCCAAGCTGATGCGGCGTTTGTCTTCATCGATGTCCAAAATCATCACTTCCACTTCGTCGCCCAATTGAACGACTTTGCTTGGGTGTACATTTTTGTTGGTCCAATCCATTTCGGAAACGTGTACCAAGCCTTCGATGCCTTGTTCAATTTCTACAAATGCGCCGTAATCGGTTAGGTTAGACACTTTGCCGAACAGGCGTGAGCCTTGTGGATAGCGGCGAGCCAAGCCTTCCCAAGGGTCTTCGCCCAGTTGTTTCAAGCCCAAGGAAACGCGTTGTTTGTCTTGGTCAAAACGCAATACTTTGGCTTCTACTTCTTTGCCCACTTCCAATACTTCGCTTGGGTGTTTTACACGACGCCATGCCAAGTCGGTGATGTGCAGCAAGCCGTCGATGCCGCCCAAATCTACGAATGCGCCGTAGTCGGTGATGTTTTTCACGATGCCTTTTACGATGGTGCCTTCTTGCAAGGTTTCCATCAGAGCTTTGCGCTCTTCGCCCAAAGTGGCTTCCAGCACGGCGCGGCGCGATACGACTACGTTGTTGCGTTTGCGGTCTAGTTTGATGACTTTGAACTCAACTTCTTTGCCTTCAAATTGTGAAGTGTCTTTGATGGGGCGCACGTCCAACAAAGAGCCTGGCAAGAAGGCGCGGATGCTGTTAATCATCACAGTTAAGCCGCCTTTAACTTTGCCATTGATTACGCCTGACAGGATTTCGCCGTCTTCCATGGCTTCTTCCAAGGTAATCCAATCGGCGGCGCGTTTGGCTTTTTCGCGGGACAGTTTGGTTTCGCCGAAGCCGTTTTCTACGGATTCGATGGTTACGGTTACGAAATCGCCGACTTTAACTTCCAGTTCGCCCAAGGGATTTTTGAACTCGGCGATGTCAATCAGCGATTCTGATTTTAAGCCTGCGTTTACGATGACGAATTTGTCGGTAATGTCTACCACTTCGGCGGTAATAACTTCGCCATAGTTCATTTCTTGGGTGTTAGAGTATTCTTCCAATAACTGGGCAAAATTTTCCATGTTTGGTTTTGCTTTCTATGCACCGCCAAGGTGTGCGGGGTTGGGTTGGTTGATTTGCTTATGCCCTTGGCTCATAAACAAAGTAATTTCAGGCTGCCTATGCAAGACTGCGCTGGAAAAGGAAAACGGCGCATTATACGCGATTTTTGGCGTTTGGGTAGGGTAGAGGGCTGTTTTTTGTGTGTTTTTTTGCTGTGCGGTTTGCGGGAACTAGGGGCAGCCTGAAAAGGGGTAATGCGAAATGGGGGCAAGGATTTTTGTGAACAGGGGTAAAACACGTTGGCGGTGGATTTAGGCTTGGGCGTTGTCAAACTGCGTTTCAGGCTGCCTTTGGCGTTGGGCGGTTGCGTGTGCGTGAGGCAGCCTGAAAAGGGGGGATGAGCCGCGTGAGTGCTGGCTTCTCTTGCATGGGATTTTTATTTTCAGGCTGCCTTTGGGCTGGCTTGATACCAATCCAATACTTGCTGCACGGTTTCTTCTATGCTGCGGTGGGAGGTGTCTAGCAGCTTGGCATCGGGCAGTTGCTGCAAGGGGGCGACGGGGCGGCTGCGGTCGGCTGCGTCGCGGGCTTGGATGTCGGCGAGGATTTGGGCGAATGCTGCGCTATCCAGCGGCACGCCGATTTGTTTGGCGCGGCGTTCGGCGCGGATGGGCGCGCTGGCGGTGAGAAAGATTTTGAGCTGGGCTTCGGGAAACACGGTTGAGCCCATGTCGCGCCCGTCTGCCACCAAGCCTTGCGCGGTTAAAAAATTGCGCTGGCGTTGCAACAGGGCTTGGCGCACGGCGGGGAGTTTGGCAACGGCGGATGCGCCCATGCCGATGTGTTCGCTGCGGATGGCTTGGGTTACGTCTTGCCCGTTGAGCCAGATGATTTGCCCGCGAAATTCGGCGGGCAAATTGGCGGCGAGGGCGGCGAGGGCGGCTTCGTTTGCCCAATCTATGTTGTGATTTTGCGCGTACAGCGCGGTGAGGCGGTAGAGCGCGCCTGAGTCTAAATATGCCCAGCCGAGCGCGGCGGCAACGCGGGCGGCGATGGTGCCTTTGCCTGAGGCGGAGGGACCGTCTAGGGCGATGACTTTTTGCATGGTGCTTGTCCTTTTAGGCAGCCTGAAAAGCCATTAGCGGTTTTCAGGCTGCCTTTTTAATCTAGAAAAATATCGTGTTCTAAGTTCTAAATAATTGCACGCCTTGGGCGATTTTTGGCAGCGTAACTTCGTTGCGTTGCCTTTGCAGAAAAGCTTTCATTGCGTATCTTTTGTAAACAGATTTTCAGGCTGCCTTTGCAATGATTGGGCAGCCTGAAAAGGATGTTTCAACCTGCGCACTCAAAGCGTGGGTATGGCGGCGCAACGCCATGAAAATGGTCAAACGCCATCTATGCTTTTTCAGGCTGCCAATGGCGCGAGCAGTTTGGCAAAGGCTTCTTCAAACTGTTTCAAGCCGTCGTTTTGCAGGCGCGTTGCCAGCGTTTCCACGTCTATGCCCAGCTTTTCGGCTTCGGCAAGCTGGGCGAGCGCGGTGGGGATGTTTTCGGGCAGGGTGCGCGCGGCGGTGCCCATGGCGATAAAGGCTTTGAGCGTGGCATCGGGCACGGTGTTCACGGTGTGTTCGCCAATCAGCGCGTCCACATACAGCGTGGCGGGGTAGTCGGGATTTTTGACGCCGGTGGATGCCCACAGCAGCGAGACGCGGTGCGCGCCTTGCGCGGCAAGGGCGGCGAACTCGGGGCGGGCGAAATAATCTTGCCAGTCTTGGTAGGCGGCTTTGGCAAGGGCGATGGCAATTTTGCCGCGCAGGTGTTCGGGCAGCGTGCCATCCAGCGCGTTGTCAATGCGGGAGATAAAGAAGCTGGCAACCACTTGAATTTGCGCGAGATTGCCGCCGTTGGCAGCGAGTTGGGTTAAGCCTGCGGTGTAGGCGGCGTAGGCTTTGAGCGTTTGTTTACGCGAGAATAACAGCGTGAGGTTCACATTGATGCCGCTGGCGACGAGGGCGGTGAGCGCGGTTAAGCCTGCGTCGGTGGCGGGGATTTTTATCATGGCGTTGGGGCGGTTGATGGCTGCCCACAGGCGTTGCGCTTCGGCGATGGTGCGCTCGGCATCGTGCGATAGCTCGGGCGCAACTTCTAGGCTCACAAAGCCTGTTTTGCCGTTTGAGCTGTCGTATTCGGCGCGGCATACGTCGCACGCGGCTTGCACGTCGGCGATGGCGAGGGTTTCGTAGATTTCTTTGGCGGTTTTGTTTTGTTGTTTCAGGGCTTCGATTTCGGGAATATAGAGCGCGTCGCTGGAAAAGGCTTTTTGGAAGATGGCGGGATTGGAAGTTACGCCGCATACGCCGTCGGCAAGAAATTGCGCCAGCTCGCCGCTTTGCACGAGGCTGCGCGAGAGGTTGTCTAACCAGATTTGTTGCCCGAGTTGTTTGACTTGTTTGATGGTGGTCATGCTGTTTTCCTTTGCGATGGCGTGAAAAGGGGCAATCGTAAAGGTTTTTTTACAGTTTGGGTAGGGGCGGTTGGGTGGGTGGGTGGTATTTTTAGCCACGCCTAACTGCGTTTCAGGCTGCCTTATAGCGGGCGTAATAGGCAGCCTGAAAATGGGAAACCCAAATCTTTGCGCAATCCGCAACCGATGAAGCATCAAAGGCTCGCCAACGTTATCCACTCATCAAACCCATTGAATACGCCATTTGGCAACGAGCCGTCGCCGCTCCATTTTAGATTTCAGGCTGCCTCAGAGCGGGCGCAATAGGCAGCCTGAAAACGGTAAAGCGCAAACAAAAAAAGCGTTTCACCATCATGGCAAAACGCTTTTATGCTGTAAGGTTTAACGAACGCCTGCGGCTTTCACATCGGCAATGTAGCCGTGGTCGTTGAGGCGAATATGGCGGAACAGCCAGCCATCGCACATATCCAACACTTCTTGCAAGGCGGTGATGTCGCCGTTTTCAAAGCGTCCTTGCAATTCGCCCATTTTTTTAACGAAGTTGGCGTGTACTTTTTTGTGCGGCTCGGTCATGCGGTAATGCGCTGCTTCCAGCATTTTTTCTTCTTCGCCAAAGTGGAAAATGGTGTAGTCAATCAAATCTTGCAGCTCTTTTTTGGTGGCTTCGTAGTCGGCAGATTTGAAGGCATCGTCTAGCTTGTTGAAGTGGTCAACGAGGATTTGATGTTGTTCGTCCACATCGGCAAAGCCTGTGTTTAAGTCTTGCGTCCAATATACCAGTGCCATGATTTTGTCCTTTAATATTGCATGGTGAGTTAAACGGTTTCCTATCTCCAAAATTATAGGAAAATCACTGTTTTGTGGTGATTTCGTTATTATCATCCAGCCGTTGTATTCATACAATATTATTTTTTAGGCATGGGCTCTAATCTGCGCTATCTGCTTGTTTTGTATTTTGTTTTTGTGGCGGCAATTTTGCGCGGCTGTTGTGATAAAATCTTGTTTTTAGTCAAATAATTCTCATTCAGAATGGCAAGGCGGCGTGTTGCAAATGGTATTAAGTTGCACTACCGTTTTTGATGATTCGGCATTAAAAAGGATTGCAATGGTTCATCAGTATCTTTTATGGGCGCGCGAGGCGTTGGCAAGCGAGGCGGCGGCGATTGGGGAAGTGGCGGCGGATTTGGGGGCGGATTTTGTGCGGGCGGCGGAAGCGATTTTGGCTTGCCGCGGGCGGGTAATTGTTACAGGCATGGGCAAATCGGGGCATATTGGGCGCAAGATGGCGGCAACGCTGGCTTCCACGGGCACGCCTGCGTTTTTCGTGCATCCTGCGGAGGCGGCGCATGGCGATTTGGGGATGATTGTGGATGGGGATGTGGTGGTGGCGTTGTCTAATTCGGGCGAAAGCGATGAGATTTTGGCGATTTTGCCTGCGTTAAAGCGCAAGGATACGGTGTTGATTGGGGTGTCATCGAACGCGCAATCCAGTTTGGCGCGGTTTGCGGACATTCATATTCGGGCGGCGGTGTCGCACGAGGCTTGTCCGCTTAATCTTGCGCCCACATCCAGCACCACGGCGGTGCTGGCTCTGGGCGATGCGCTGGCGATTGTGTTGCTTAAAGCGCGGCGGTTTACTTCGGAGGATTTTGCGTTGAGCCACCCTGCGGGGAGCTTGGGGCGGCGGTTGCTGCTGACGGTGGGCGATTTGATGCACGCGGGGGCGGAGTTGCCTGCTGTGGCGGAGCAAACGTTGCTGAAATCGGCGATTGTTACCATGAGCGAGAAGGGCTTGGGGATGCTGGCGGTGGTGGATGTTTCAGGCTGCCTGAAAGGCGTGTTGACGGATGGGGATTTGCGCCGCTTGTTTGAACAGCGCGATTCGTTTGCGGGGCTAACGGTGGACGATGTGATGAAGCGCGAGCCGAAATTTATCGCGCCTGATAAGCTGGCAAGCGAAGCTTTGCGCATGATGCAAGAGAAGCGGATTGGCGGGCTGTTGGTGTGCGATGACGGGATGCATTTGGTGGGCGCGCTGAATATGCACGATTTGTTGCGGGCGAGGGTGGTTTGAGGGGTTTTCAGGCTGCCTATGGGGGCGAATAGGCAGCCTGAAAACCAATCTGGCAAAGCGAAAACCATAAACACGGCAATCATCTGATGAGCCGTGTTTTTGTTTTCAGGCTGCTAATCCCCGCGTGTTTCACCACCCGCCGCGATAACGCCGATAGCGGCGGCGATAGCCGTCATCATAATCGCGATAACGGCGGGCATCATTGCCATAGCGCATATCAATACGGGTGCGGTCGTTGCCCCAGCCATAGCGGATATTGAAACCGTTGTTGGAATCGAAGGTGTAGCCGTAATCTCGGTAGCGGCGGCGGTCGCGGCGGTAATCATCATCGCGGTAATGGCGGTCGTAGTCATCGTAGCGGTCGTAACGGCGGTCATAGCGATAGTTATCGTCGTATCTATCGCGCCGTTCGTAGGCGCGGTCGCTGCGGTCAATGTCTATTCTGCCGCGGTCAAGTTCAATTCTTGGGTCTTCTTCGCGAAAATAATTCAAGTTTTCCGCGCTGGCGGCGGTGGCAAGCGTGCCCAGTAGCAAGGCGAATAGGATTTTTTTCATCGTGCGTCCTCTCGGAAAAATGGGGTGCTTTGAATAACCACGGCGGGTATTGCGGCGAACTGCGTCTTTATCGCAAAACCTGCGTTTGCAATCATCGTGTGCTTGTAAACGCAGGTTTTAACAGCAAAAGGGGGCAAACAACGCCCGCCAAAGTTATCCAAAAGCGGCTTCATTTTAGCGCAAGCCGTTTTCAGGCTGCCTGAAAATTACATTTCATTACGCGGGATAACGTTCAGCCTTACGCCCATTCGTCGCTACATTGCGCCGTTTTGCAGCCGCGTAAGCAACACATCGCAGCAGGCGGTAAGAATATCGCGCGTTTCGTTGAAATTGCCTGTGTACCACGGGTCGGGCACATGGTCGTAGCCGCTGCCTTGGGGCAACAGGTCGGTGATTTTGAAGATTTTTTCAGGCTGCCTGCCGAAAAATTTTTCTACATCGCGCAAATTGCTGTCGTCCATCACGATTAAGTAATCGTAGTCGTTCAAATCGCTTTTTTTGATTTTGCGGCTGACAAAATCTTGCGAGGCGATGCCCAGTCCGTCCAACACGTCGGCGGTGCCGCAGTGCATCCCTTCGCCATCGTGCCAGCCTGATGTGCCTGCGCTGGCGGTTTGCACGGAGATGCCGCGTTTAGCCGCCATATCGCGAAAAATATATTCTGCCATCGGCGAGCGGCAGATGTTGCCCAAACAGATAAAGAGGATTTTTTTCATGCGGTGGATTCCTATAATCAAATGGTTGGCGGCGGATTGTAAATGTATTTAAGGCATCCTGAAAAACCTTTTTGCGCTACAATCGTGGCTTTCTTGCTCAACTTCATAAGGATAAAGCCATGTCTTTGCAACAAATTATTGAAACCGCTTTTGAAAACCGCGCAGAGATTACGCCTGCCAACGTGTCGCCCGAAGTGAAAGAAGCGGTGTTGGAAACCATGCGCCAGCTGGACAACGGCTCGTTGCGCGTGGCGGAACGCCGCGGCGTGGGCGATTGGCTGGTGAACGAATGGGCGAAAAAGGCGGTGTTGCTGTCGTTTCGCATTCAAGACAACGAATTGGCGGATGACGGCGTGAATCGTTATTTTGACAAAGTGCCGACTAAGTTTGCCAACTGGTCGCAAGCAGATTTTCAGGCTGCGGGATTCCGCGCCGTGCCTGGGGCGATTGCGCGTCGCGGCAGCTTTGTGGCGAAAAATGCGGTGCTGATGCCGTCTTATGTGAACATTGGCGCGTATGTGGACGAAGGCACGATGGTGGACACTTGGGTTACCGTGGGCTCGTGCGCGCAAATCGGCAAAAACGTGCATTTGAGCGGCGGCGTGGGCATTGGCGGCGTGTTGGAGCCGTTGCAAGCTGCGCCGACGATTATTGAAGACAACTGCTTTATCGGCGCGCGCAGCGAGATTGTGGAAGGCGTGATTGTGGAAGAAGGCAGCGTGATTTCTATGGGCGTGTTTATCGGGCAGTCCACCAAAATTTATGACCGCGAAACAGGCGAAATCCACTACGGGCGCGTGCCTGCTGGCTCAGTAGTCGTTTCAGGCAGCCTGCCGAGCAAAGATGGCTCGCACAGCTTGTATTGCGCGGTGATTGTGAAAAAAGTGGACGCGAAAACACGGGCGAAAACCAGCGTGAATGAATTGTTGCGCGGGGTTTAATCTTTTGCGCTTTGCTGTTTGATTGTTTTCAGGCTGCCTTACCGCGTTGAGGCAGCCTGAAAATCATTTTTACCCCCAATCCCCACCATGACCCGCTACGCCCTCACCCTATCCTACAACGGCAGCGCTTTTTTCGGCTTCCAAAAGCAAGCCGCTGGCATCCCCACCATTCAAACCGCGCTGGAACACGCGCTCGCGCAAATTGCGGGCGAACCCATTGCCATCACCGCCGCTGGGCGCACCGACACAGGCGTGCACGCCACGGCGCAAGTTGTCCATTTTGACAGCCACGCCACGCGCCCCCTCACGGCTTGGGTGCGCGGCGTGAACGCGCATTTGCCCGAGGGCATCGCGGTGCTGCACGCCCAAGCGGTTGCGCCCGATTTTCACGCGCGCTTTGATGCCTGCGGGCGGCGTTATCGCTATTTACTGCAATCGGCGCCCGTGCGCTCGCCGTTGCTGGTGGGGCGGGCGGGCTGGACGCACTATCCGCTGGATGTAGCCGCCATGCGCCAAGCGGCGGCTTTGCTGCTGGGCGAACACGATTTTTCCAGCTTCCGCGCCGCCGAATGCCAAGCCAAATCGCCCGTGAAAACGGTGTATGCGATTGCGTTTTCAGGCTGCCCCAGCCTCATCAAAATAGATTTTCACGCCAATGCGTTTTTGCATCACATGGTGCGCAATATTGTGGGCGCGTTGGTGTATGTGGGCTGCGGGCGGTTAACGTTGAACGCGTTTGCCGAAATGTTTGCCGCGCAAAGCCGCTTAACCGCGCCGCCCACGTTTATGGCGGATGGCTTGTATTTCACGGGCGTGGACTATCCTGAAAAATGGGGGATTAGGCAGCCTGAAATGCCTGAATGGTTGTGAAGTGGTTGATGGGTTTTCAGGCTGCCT
>CAJPSG010000015.1 GCA_905373195.1 Kingella oralis | reverse complement strand
CATACTGACCTTCTTTGTTTGGGAAAGTGTTGCACTTGTGAGGCGAATGTAAGGTAGCCTGAAAAAGAGGTGGAGACGCTAACATGATTTTCAGGCTGCCTTATGGCTCTTGAAAGATAAGTATGCTTGTTTTGTAATGCAGTTATCATTACAATGCAATTATTTTAACTATGAAAGATAATGACAATATGGGCAGCACAAATTTTAATATGCGTTTGGATGATGAACTGCGGGAAAAAACCTATCCCATTTTGGAACAATATGGCTTAACGCCCAGTCAAGCGGTACGGATGTTTTTTAATCAAATTGCCAGAACAGGGAAACTTCCGCTCACCTTTGATTGGGCAACACCTGTGCCCAACGCGGTTACCCGCCAAGCCATTCAAGATGCAGAAGCAGAGTTTACAACGGCAGAACGCTATTCAAGCGTTGAAGATGCTATTCGGGCGATGCAGGAACTGGCAGAAAAATGAGCAGGGAAATCATCTTGCAAGGGCAGTTTAAACGCGACTTGAAAAAGCGGTTTTTGGAACTGGCAACAGCCGAATGGGCGGAAGTCTTGGGCTATTTGGTGAATGATTTGCCGCTTGCTGAGAAATACAGAGACCATCCCCTTGTGAACGACAAAAATGGTTATCGGGATTGCCATATCAAGCCTGATTTGGTGCTGATTTACGGCAAAAAAGAAAATGCGCTGATATTGGTGCGGCTGGGTTCTCATGCCGAGGTTTTTGGATAGTTTGGAAGAAAGGCAGCCTGAAAAATGGATTTCAGGCTGCCTTGATGTTTGCGCGTTGAGGCAACCTGAAACTTAAAATGGAACGGCGCTAGCTTGTCGCCAAATGCTGTGTTCAACAGAACTTTACGGGTTAGAAAAATGTCGGCGAGCCGCCGACGCTCCATTCCATTGGTTGCAAAGATTTCAGGCTGCCTTGATGTGCTGTATCAAAGGCAGCCTGAAAACCATTTATCGTTTACAACACGCGATGCTGCAAGGCGGGCAGGGCAGAGCGGATGGCTTGGATGCGGGCTTTGTCAATGGTTGCCAGCGCGATGCCTTCGTTTTCAGGCTGCATGGCGATGATGTCGCCCCACGGGTCAATAATCATGCTGTGCCCAAAGGTGCAGCGGCCGTTTTCATGCGTGCCCGTTTGCGCGGCGGCGGCAACATAGCATTGGTTTTCTACGGCGCGGGCGCGCAGCAGCAGCTCCCAATGGGCTTTGCCTGTGGAATAAGTGAACGCGGCGGGCAGCATGATGATGTCGGCAGGCGATTGGGCGCGGAATAGCTCGGGAAAGCGCAAGTCGTAGCAAATGCCTTGCGCGATGCGCCAGCCGTTGATGGCAAGCTGAGGGATGGTTTTGCCTGCCACAAGCGTGTCGCTTTCGCAATAGCGTTCGCTGGCGGTTTGGTAGTTGAACAGGTGGATTTTGTCGTAGCGCGATAGGCATTCGCCGTTGGGGCTGTAAACGAGCAGGCTGTTGTGGACTTTATCGGGCGTAGGGCTGGCGAGCGGGATGGTGCCGCCGAATAGGTGGATTTGGTGTTGCCGGGCGGCTTGGGCGAGCGCGGTTTGCAGGATGCCTGCGCCGTAGGGTTCGGCGTGGGCGAGTTTGTCGGCATCGCGCAGCCCCATAATCGCCCAGTATTCGGGCAGCAGCACCCAGTTTGCGCCTTGCGCGGCGGCTTGGGCAACGAGTTTTTGCATGGTGGCGATGTTGTCGGCGATGCGTGGCGTGCTGGTGAGTTGGATGGCGGCGATAGTGAGTGTGGTCATAATGGTTTACTCTGTGGGTTGTGGCAGCCTGAAAATGGCGATGCGTTGCAGTTTAGGCTTCGCAGAAGTTTGTAAACACGTTTTCAGGCTGCCTTGGGGTGGATGGGAAAAGGCAGCCTGAAAACCGTTTGCTCAATGTTTCAGGCTGCCTCTGTTTGCACGATTACCCCGCCTTGCCATCAATACGCGGCTGGGTGAGCCACGGATAATAGCGCACGAAGTAAATCGCCAGCGAGGCGGCAAACAGCAGCGAAGCGCAAGTAAGGGCGTGTTGATACCAGCTTGGCGCAAGCAGCAGCACAAACGCGGCGACAACGCGCATGACGGTGGCGGCAATCATCAGCCAAAAAGCATAGGGCAGGTATTTGGGCGCGGGGTAGATGGTGCGCCCTGTGTGCCCTAGCGCAGTGCGGGTCATCATGCTGAGCGTGAGCAAGCCGATGCCGCCCACGGCGATGAGGTGCGTGCCCAAGCTGGCGAGTTTGGGGCTAATAAAGCCCAGCGCGAGCACCACCAGCCCGATGGAGGTAAACGCGTAGCCCAAATGCAGCGTCCACAGCATTGGCTCGCCCAAAATTTCTTTATGAAACCAGCGTTTGCTTTGCACGCAGCCCATAATGCCGGCAAACAGCAAGAAGTAAAACGCAAGCGCAGCGGCAGTTTGCGTCATCATCAACGCGGCGGCAGCCATCGGCGCAACCAGCGAGCCGACCATCGCCCATTGTGGGCTGTTCACGCGGGGCGTGTTCAGCCGTGTGCTGGTGAAAAACGGGATAATGCGCCCGCCCACCAAGCCGATAAAGCCTGCCACCAAAATCAAGCCTGATAGCAAGCCGTTGGTAAGCGCGTTGGGGTTGCTGCCCAGCGCGATGTGAAACGCCAAATGGCTGCATCCGAGCAAAAACAGCGCGGCAACGGCGATGTAGTTACGCTGATTGCGGCTTACCCACACGGCTTCGCCCATGCCATAGCTGGCGAGCCAGTAGAACGCTGTGCCAAAGATGCCTGTGAGCCAGCCCCACGGCAAAAAGGCGGTGAGACGAGCGGCGATGTAGCAGCCAACAATCGCCATCAAAAATTTGCCGCGCACGGGCGGTTGCCCTGTCCACGTTGCGCCTGCGGTGAGCAAAAAGGCGACCACGACCGCGCCGCCATAGCCCCACACCATTTCGTGCGCGTGCCACAAAAAGGCGGGCATGGCGCGCGTGCCCGTGTAGCCAAAGCCCCACAGCAAAATGGAGATAACGGCATACAGCGCGGTCAGCAAATAAAGCGGGCGAAACGCCATCGCCCACACGGGATGGCTGGGGTTCAGATAGGAGAGGGTGGTTTTGGGGATTTGCGGCGGGGTGGGCTCGGCGATGTTTTCTAGGCTCATGGTTGGGTGTCCTTGGGGTGGTTTGTGGTTATGGATTGTTTTAGCGTTGTTCAATCTTGTTTTCAGCCTTGCGCTTTGCGCTGCGGCATACCCCTTTATACCCAAATCAAAGATTTGGACAAAGGGGCAAGGCTGCCTTTTATTACCGCATCAGGCAGCCTGAAAATCATTCTGGGGGCAAGGCATTTTGTTCCATCGCGGGGAACAGCTCGCGCTCTTCAAACCGCGCATGGTCGCGCAACATGGTGGCGAAGGTGGTGTTCCATTCGGCGTGGTCAAACTGCGCTTCGCGGAATAATCGGCGCAATTCGGCGTGGTCGTATTCAAAGCGCTGGCGCAATTCGGGGCGGTTGAGTTTGTCCCACAGAGGCGCAAACAACGTTTCCTCGTGGATAAAATGCTGTTCTAAATCAACATAATGCTCGGTGATATCTGTTTGATGGTTTTGCTCGGGCGCGCGCAAAATGCGCAGGCACAGGGCAAGGGTGTGATGATGTTCTTGCGATAGCTCAATTAAAACAGAATGGCGTTTCATAATTTGCGTTTCCTATTTATTGTTTTGTTGTGTTGTGTTAAAACTTAATGTATAAGATGCGCGTATTATGAAACTTTGCCCTTAACCCTGCAACAAAATAACAACATGTATTTAACTCAACAAACCGACTACGCTCTGCGTGTGCTGATTTACGCCGCCGTCAATAATGAAAGCCTTGTAAACATCGCTACCATCGCCGAAACATACAACATCTCCAAAAGCCATTTGATGAAAGTGGTAACCGCGCTGGTAAAAGGCGGTTTTTTAACCAGCATACGCGGCAAAGGCGGTGGCTTAAAGCTCGCCCAGCCGCCCGAAAAAATCCGCGTGGGCACGGTGGTGCGCGTAACCGAGCCATTGCAGCTTGCCGAGTGCTTTGGCGACAACAACCAATGCTTGATTACCCCCACTTGCCGATTAAGCCAAATTTTAAACAGCGGCTTAATCGCGTTTATCAATCATTTGGATGGCTACACGCTGGCGGATTTGGTGAACGCGCCCACGCACGAAATCTTGCGCCCTGTTGCCAACAAAATCCCGATTACCCTCGCATAGGCAGCCTGAAAAGCAAAGGCTGCAACGAAGTTATAACGCGTTCACACGCTTTTGCGCAGCAAAAACAAACCGCTTAATCTTATTTTTCAACCTAAGGCAGCCTGAAAGTGGCTTTTCGCGCTCTGCCAAGCTCAAAACCCCTTTCAGGCTGCCTATTCCATCCGCAAAACATCATGCCCCATCCCCAAACCCTCACCATCGCCAGCCGCGAAAGCGCACTCGCCATGTGGCAAGTCCGCCATGTCCAAGCCCAACTGCAAAGCCTGTACCCGCAATGCCAAATCCACATCCTCGGCATGACCACGCAGGGCGACCAAATTTTAGACAAAACTCTGTCCAAAATCGGCGGCAAAGGCTTGTTTATCAAAGAACTGGAAACCGCGCTGCAAGAAAATCGCGCCGATTTAGCCGTGCATTCCATTAAAGATGTGCCGATGGATTTGCCGCAAGGCTTTGCGCTGGCGGCGATTGGCGAGCGTGCCAACCCGTTTGATGCCTTTGTTTCCAACCAATACACGCGGCTGGAAGAGCTGCCGCACGGTGCAATCGTAGGCACATCCAGCTTGCGCCGCGAAGCGCAACTGCGCGCCCGTTTCCCGCATCTCAACATCCGCCCGCTGCGCGGCAACGTGCAAACCCGCCTCACCAAGCTGGATAACGGCGACTACGATGCCATCATCCTTGCCGCCGCAGGGCTGGAACGGCTCGGGCTGCACGCACGCATCCAAGCCGTGCTTTCCCCCGCCGACAGCCTGCCCGCCGCAGGGCAAGGCGCGCTCGGCATAGAAATCGCTGCGCACCGCACCGACTTAATTGACGTGCTGCTGCCGCTCAACCACGCCAAAACCGCCGCCTGCGTAACCGCCGAACGCGCCCTAGCCCGCGCCTTGGGCGGCAGCTGCCAAGTGCCGCTTGCCGCCTATTGCACCGCCAACGACCACGGCTTGCTCACGCTCAACGGCTTGGTGGGGCATCCCGATGGCTCGGTGATTTTGACTGCGCAAGCCCAAGCCCCCGCCGAATACACCGACGCGCTCGGTCGCGCCGTTGCCAAGAAATTGGCAGACGATGGCGCGCGGGAATTGATTGCGGCGGTGTTGAGCGAGGCGGGGTAGGGCAGCCTGAAAACCATTTTGGCAAAAATTTCTAACACCAGACGATAACAAAAGGGCAGACTTTCCATCTGCCCTTAATTATTTTTAGCCTCAGTGCAAAATGCGCCAACGGGTTTGAAACACCCGCCCACGCCAGCTTTTGATGCCAGTGCACGGCTTGCCAGCAAGCCGTAGGAGCGCGGGGCAAGTTTCAGGCTGCCTCAAATATTGCACCCGCGTTGAGGCAGCCTGAAACGCAGATGGAGCGGCGACGGCTCGTTGCTAAATGGTTTGCAGCATTGGGTTGCGTTTGCTGATTGATGAAATGTTGGCAAGCCGCCGATGTGCCATAGAGGCAGCCTGAAAACGCAAAACTGCTTGGTGTTGCGCCCAAAGCAAGTGGGACGTGTGAGCGTTTAGCCATATTCAAAATAAAGGGTGCGTGGCAAAGCCATACACCCTACTTGTGCCGTTGGTTTTTCAGGCTGAAACCTTTGCAAAACTCCTGAGGCAGCCTGAAAAACAAAAAATGCCGTCATTCCCGCGCAGGCGGGAATCTTGTTTGATATTCAGAAATAATTGTAAAAACAAATTGTTGTTTTAGTTTAACCAAGATTCCCGCCTACGCGGGAATGACGGAGATTTAACTATTTTTTGTTTCATTTTAGGTTTTGCAAAGGTCTCAGGCTGCCTATTCCAGCGGCGCACCCGTCCAAATATTGCGATACGACACATAGCTGATAATCGGAAACACGGCGCACAGCACGGTATAAAAAATCGCCAACAGCAGCAGAAAAAGCCAATTATTCCCATGCTGCATCAATAAACGCAGCCCATCCGCCGCCCAAAATGAAATGCCCAGCACCATCGCCAGCATCGCCAACACAAAGCCGCCCAGCGGCACAATGTTTTTCAGGCTGCCCACTAGGCTCATCCAGATGGCATCCAGTGGCGACACGCCTTGCAGCATAATCAACGGCAATGCCATCCAGTTGCACAGCAAAAGCAGCAGCACCACGAGTAACAACATCCAGCCCCCATTGATGCCCAAGCCCGCCACAATGCCCAGCGCAAACGCCACCAGCAGCCAAAACAAAAACAGCTTAATCAACTGCACCGTAGGGTCGCCAAAGCCTGCAAACAGCCGCCCAAAGGTAAATTCACCCTCTTCTGCCACGCCCGCCACAATGGACACAAACCCCGCCATAAAAAACAGCGGCAGCATATTCACAAACAAAATAAACAGAATCGTCGCCGCCCAAGTCCACGCTTCTTTTTGTTTTAACGCTTCTTCAAAGCCCAGCAGATGCAGCACAAACAGCAGCCCCCCGCAAATCACCGCCGTGCTGATACACATCAACGCCGCCGTTAAAATCCATTGCGGCAGCTTGCCGCCCGGCAGCATCAGCAGGTGTTTGAGCCACACAATCGCATCGCCCACGGGGCGCGAGGCGGGCTGTTCCAGCAGGTATAGCACGCTGCTGTTGTAGTCGTTGTAGCCGTAGTAGTTGTCGTCGTTTCGCATGGGGTTTCCTTTTGGGGTGGGATGGGTTTTCAGGCTGCCTTTGTTTGGGTAATCAGGCAGCCTGAAAATGGTTTTTGCGTTTTTCAGGCTGCCTTTGCGCGATAGGCAGCCTGAAAACGTTTCTGCATCTTTTCAGGCTGCCCTATTGTAGGGATGAGCCGCACGGATAAATTGTTAAACTGCCGCCCAGCGGCTGCTGGATGCCGAGCAGGCGGTGGGTTAGGCGGCGTATCTGGCGTTGGTAGTCGGCAAACGGGAAATCGGGGATAACTAACGCCTGTTGCCCGTATGCTTGGCAGAGGGCGGTGTAGCGGTGGTTGTGCGGATTTTTGCGGTGTTCGGATTTGAACAGCAGCAGGCGGTCGCCGTCAAAGGCGGATGAGCCGCAGGGCAGGGCGTTGTGTTGGGTAAAAACGTATGCTTCGGCTTGGGCGGGGCGGATGTCGCGCAGCGGCGTGGTGCTGGGGTTGGCGTGCAGCGTGTTTAGGTTTGCCAGCACGTCTTGCAGGGCGGCGGCGGGTAAGCCCAAAGTTTCCCAGCCTTCGCCGAGTATGGTGTCGCCGATATGCAGAGACAGGCGGATAAGATTGTGCCCGCCGCTGCCTGTTATGTTGCATGAAAAGCTGATGTTCATTGTGTGTCCGATTGTTGTGATAAGGCAGCCTGAAAAGGGGTTGGGTGTTTTCAGGCTGCCTTTGCGTTTTCAGGTTGCCTTTGCGTTTTCAGGCTGCCTTTGCGTTTTCAGGCTGCCTTTGCGTTTTCAGGCTGCCTTATCCGAATAGGCAGCCTGAAAATCCATGGCGCGGCATCAGCCCAGCTTGGCTTTCACCAACTCCTGCACCTGCGCGGGATTCGCCTTGCCTTTGCTGGCTTTCATCACCTGCCCCACAATCGCGTTGAGGGCTTTTTCGTTGCCCGCTTTAAACTGCTCCACGGCTTTGACGTTGTTCGCCAGCACCTCGTCCACCATCGCTTCAATTGCGCCGGTGTCGGTAATTTGCACCAAGCCGTATTTGTCGATGATTTGCTCAATCGTGGCTTCGGGTTCCGCCCACATCGCTTCAAATGCTTTTTTCGCCAGCTTGCTGCTGAGTGTGCCGTCGGCAATTTTGCCCACCAGAGCGGCAAGGCGTTCGGCGGCGATGGGGCAGCCTGAAAGCTCCAAGCCTTCTTTGTTCAACGTCGCCGCCAATTCGCCGTTCATCCAGTTGGCAACCAGTTTGCCCTGCTGGCTTATTTTTGCGGCTGTTTCAAAATAGGCAGCCTGAAAACGGGAAACCGTGAGCAGGCGGGCATCGTATTCGCTGACGCCAAACTCGTTGACAAAACGCGCCGCCATTTCTTTGGGCAGCTCGGGCATCTGCTCGCGGGCTTTTTGCAACTGCTCATCGGAAATAATCACGGGCAGCAGGTCGGGGTCGGGGAAGTAGCGGTAATCGTGCGCGTCTTCTTTCAGGCGCATCACGCGGGTTTCGCCCTTGTCGGGGTCAAACAGCATGGTCGCCTGCTGCACCTTGCCGCCGTCTTCCAGCAGCTCAATCTGTGCCGCCACTTCATAGTTAATCGCCTGCTCCAAAAAGCGGAACGAATTGAGGTTTTTAATCTCGCGGCGCGTGCCGAACTCCGCCTGCCCTTTGGGGCGCACCGACACATTGGCATCCACGCGGAACGAGCCTTCCGCCATATTGCCGTCGCAAATGTCCAGCCAGGTAACCAAGCCGTGCAAGGCTTTGGCATAGGCAACCGCTTCGGCGGCAGAGCGCATTTCGGGTTCGGACACCACTTCCAGCAGCGGCGTACCCGCGCGGTTCAGGTCTATGCCCGTTGCGCCGTCCAAGCCCTCGTGCACCGATTTGCCCGCGTCTTCTTCCATATGGGCGCGGGTTACGTTGATGGTTTTCACTTCGTCGCCAACCACGATTTCCAGCCTGCCGTGCTCCACAATCGGCAGGTCTAACTGGCTGATTTGGTAGCCTTTGGGCAGGTCGGGGTAAAAATAGTTCTTGCGGTCAAACACGTTTTTCTGATTGATTTTCGCGCCCAAAGCCAAGCCCAGCTTGATGGCTTTGGCGACCACTTCGCGGTTCATCACGGGCAGCGTGCCCGGCAGCGCGCATTCCACCACGCTGGCGTGGGCGTTCGGCTCTGCGCCGAATGCGGTGGATGCGCCGCTGAAGATTTTGGATTGGGTGTTGAGTTGGACGTGGATTTCCAAGCCGATTACGGTTTCCCAGGTCATGGTTATTCGCTTTCTGTTTTTGTTGAATGATGATTGGACGATGAAAACACGCGCTGCATTTGCGCGGCGATTTCATCCAGCATGGCATAGCGGCGGCGGTACATCGCGCGCTTTTGGCTTTTGATTTCCGTTTCGTCTCTGCGCTCGGGTCGGGCGGGCAGATGCCAATAGCCGTCTTGCGCATTGCGCGTGCCACCAGCGGTTGCCCAGAGTTCGTCGTAATCAATCTGCACGCGTTTTTTCAATGCCCAGCGCAATTTCACCTGATTATCTTGCGCGATGCCCAATAGCGGAGTGGTTTTCAGGCTGCCTGAAAGCAGTTGCAGCGCGTTAATCATAAAATGTTGCGGACGAATTCCGTGCAGGGTTTTGGTCATTTGGCGCACTACGTCTTTAGCATCTGCAGTGTTGGGACCTTGCACGGAGCCAATCAGCAGCGCGTTGGGTGGCACAAAAGTAAATGATGCGGTGTAAATACGCTCGCCTTGGTCGTTGCGCAGCGATACCGCCCACCAGCCTTCGTCTGATAATTGGTCGTTGCGGTTGAGCCAGATTTGGTAGCCATCGGGCAATTTTGATAGCAGGCAATAATAAGGTTTTTGGCTGATTTGTTTGAACACGGTTGCGCCGAAATTTTGGTGATGTCCTAAAAAGTATGCTGCCTATTTTTTAATCATCACACGCA
>CAJPSG010000014.1 GCA_905373195.1 Kingella oralis | reverse complement strand
GTTATGCCAATCCGCGTTCCCCAGTTTTCAGGCTGCCTAATCCGAAGCACAATAGGCAGCCTGAAATCCATTCAAAGCACATTAAGCATTTTCAGGCTGCCTCATCACCCTACCCCATTTCAGCCAGCGCAAACGCAATCACCTGTTCTTTCTCATCGCTCACGCTCAAATGCACCCGCGCAATGCCGCGCGCCGCCAGCCAAGCCGCCAATTCGGGCGCGCAGGCAAACACCGGCTTGCCCAGCCCGTCATGCGCCACGCCGATAAAACGCAGGCTCACCGGCTCGCGGATGCCCGTGCCCACCGCCTTGGCAAACGCCTCTTTCGCCGCAAAGCGTTTGGCTAAAAAGCGCGCGGGCTGCGCGTGCGCGGCGTAGGTTGCCCATTCTTGCGCCGTTAAAATGCGCCGCGCCAGCGCATCGCCGTAGCGTTGATGCAACGCCGCGATGCGCGGCACGGCGACAATATCCGTGCCGATGCCGTAAATCATTTTCAGGCTGCCTATCGGATGCCGCTGCGCGCGCGGAACATGGCTTCCTTCATCTGCCGAATCGCATCGGGCAAGCCCAAAAATATCGCTTGGGCGATGATGGAATGCCCGATGTTCAGCTCCACAATCTGCTCAATCTGCGCAATCGCGCCCACATTCTGAACGGTCAAGCCGTGCCCCGCGTTCACCGTTATCCCCAAGCCATCGGCAAACGCCGCCGCCTCGCAGATTTTGGCCAACTCCGCCGCGCGCGCCGCAGGCGTGGGCGCATCGGCATACGCGCCCGTGTGCAATTCAATCACCCGCGCGCCGCCCTCATAGGCAGCCTGAATTTGCGCACGGTCGGCATCAATAAACAGCGACACGCGAATGCCCGTCGCGTGCAGGCGCGCCACATAATCGCGCACCTTTTCAGGCTGCCCCACCACATCCAAGCCGCCTTCGGTGGTAACTTCGGTGCGCTTTTCGGGCACGATGCACACGTCTTCGGGCATCACTTGCAGCGCGTTGGCGAGCATTTCTTCGGTCATCGCCATTTCCAGATTCATCCGCGTTTTAATTGCCTGCTTGATGGCGAACACATCCGCGTCTTTGATGTGGCGGCGGTCTTCACGCAGATGCAAGGTAATTGCGTCTGCGCCGTTGGTTTCCGCCACCAAAGCCGCTTCCAGCGGGCTGGGATACGCCGCGCCGCGTGCGTTGCGCAGCGTGGCAACGTGGTCAATATTGATGCCAAGTAACATGGTTGTTTCCTTAATTATGTGTTTAGAACCTGTATTCACGCTTTTATGTCATCAAATCTGCCTATGCAAATAATGAATACAGGTTCTTACAAAAAACGGGCGCAGTTTAGCACTTTCCGCCCTTTGCTTCGGCAAATTTTGTTTATTTACTCAAATTTTTGCCGTTGCCAAAACCTTGTTTGACATATGTCAAAACGAAATTTTACGCTATCCCCCATAATCCACCACATCATAAAAACAGCGCAAGTTGTTGTTTTGAGATACTTCTAGATTGTTTTCCTCTTGATGTGTGTGTTTCGGTGTGAACGTTGGTTTGTTCACACCGTTTTTTTTGTGCGATTAGGGGCGGGGTAAAATAGCATTACTTATGCTTCTTCATCGCCCGTCCCATGCCAATAAATCCTGCTACTACGTTTGCGTGCTGGTGCTGGTGCGCCATCCCGATGACCCGCAGCCCATCATCGCCGAGGGCATTTGGCGCGGACAATGGCAGCCTGAAAGCGCGGGCGAACACGGCTTTGGCTACGACCCGCATTTTTATCTGCCCGAACACGGCTGCACCGCCGCGCAACTTGCGCCCGAAATCAAAAACCAAATCAGCCACCGTGCCCAAGCGTTGAAGATTTTGCTGGATAAGATTGAGGCAGCCTGAAACGCAACAAAGCCATTCAAATCAAATGAATGGCTTTTGTAGCAACAGAATTACAAAATCTCAAATAACTGCCCCAACAACACATCGCGCAGCAGCCGATTGGTTTCAGGCTGCCGTAATAACGCCGCCAACGCATCATCAATTTCCACATACTCCACGCTTTCGCGTATCCGTTTCAATGCAAGACCAAATGTCTCCGCCTTGCCATCGCGTAACTTCACACGCCAAAATGGTTCGCTGCGCATGTGATAAAACGGCGTAACAAATTTGTTCTGGTGGTATTCATTTTGTACCCATCGCGCCCAGTTTTCCCGAAACTCTGCCCGCCATACGCCCAACAATTCATCATTCAACACCAGCCGTCCCGTTTTCAGGCTGCCTTTGTCATACAAAACACACAAGCTATACAACAAAATAAACTTATGCGGCGCACGATTATGCTCCCGCGGTACACTCGTATGCAAAGCACGAAACATCGCCGCATAACGCAATACATCAAATAATTTCATCGCCCATCAATTCCATCAAAATCTCTGCCGCATTCCAATCCAATGCGCGGCAATAATCTATAAATTCAAATACATCTAATCGTCTATCGCCTGTTTCCACCTTTCCCACAAACGAATGAATCACCCCCATCCTATCCGCCAACGCACGTTGCGATAGCTCCAAATCCAATCTTCTGCGGATTAAGAGCTGTCGCAATTTTGTATGTTCAACTGAATGAATAGACAGGCGGAGCTTTCTCATATGCACCCATTTTAGGTACAATCACGCCTGCACCGATTTTAGGTGCAAATAAGAAAAATATTATGAGAACCATCCCCATACACACCGCCACCCCATTTGATTCCATACGCGAAAACATCGCCGAAGAATATTTAAGCTCCGAGCAAAACTACCCATGGATTGTTACCTTTTCGGGCGGCAAGGACAGCACCCTCGTCGCCCATTTGGTGTTTGAAATGCTGCTTTCCCTGCCGCCCAGCTTGCGCCAAAGAAAAATTGATTTTGTTTCCAACGACACGCTGGTGGAGAGCCCGCTGGTGGTGAAACATATGCGTG
Source organism: Kingella oralis (assembly GCA_905373195.1). Taxonomy (GTDB): domain Bacteria; phylum Pseudomonadota; class Gammaproteobacteria; order Burkholderiales; family Neisseriaceae; genus Kingella_B; species Kingella_B oralis_A. The sequence continues at coordinate 6,874 of CAJPSG010000014.1, read as the reverse complement.
ACACGTTAAACAAAATACTTTCTGCCGCGCAAATTTTCAGGCTGCCGATTAACGGCGAAATCACCACGCCCAAGCTGCACGAAACCTTTTGGATTTTGCTGATTGGCAAAGGCTACCCCACGCCCAATCGTTCTATGCGCTGGTGTACCGACCGCCTCAAAATCCAGCCCACCAGCAGCTATATCTTGCAAAAAGTCAACGAAAGCGGCAAAGCTATCATCGTGTTGGGCGTGCGCAAAGACGAATCATCCACACGTAAAGCCAGCATAGAAAGCCATCACAACTTAGCAAACTCCAATCTTACCCCGCACGGCAGCCTGAAAAACGCTTTGGTTTACCGCCCGATTGTGGATTTAAGCACCGACGACGTTTGGGAATTTCTCGCCGCGCATCAACCGCCTTGGGGCGGTACGCACGACGCGCTGATTAAACTCTACCGCGAAGCGGCAGGCGGCGAATGCCCCATTGTTTTATCGCAAGACGAAGCCCCAGGTTGTGGCACCAATTCCAGCCGTTTTGGCTGCTGGACGTGCACCGTGGTCAATAAAGACAAAAGCCTGCAAGGCTTTGTGGATGTGGGCAAAACCGAATTTCAGCCGCTGATTGAATTCCGCGATTGGTTGGTCAGCATCCGCGATAAAGACGAATACCGCCAAGCCGAGCGGCGCAACGGCAAGCTCACCTTTAAAGGCGGTAAGCACATCAAAGGCCCATTCACCATAGAAGCGCGGCAAATGATTTTAGAAAAATTACTCGCCGTTCAGGCTGCTTATCAAGGCGAACTGATTAGCAAGCAAGAAATTGATTTAATTAAGCAATGTTGGACAGAAGATATTTTGAAACAAGGAAGCAAACCATGAACCCTGAAACCGAAGAATATGTGAGCGATTTACTGCTTTGGCGCGACCCCGATGCGCATGCATTATTAGAAACAACGTGCCAAGCGCATCAAATCAAACTGGAAACCATTGCCGAATTATTGGCATGGATGCGCCAAGTGCGGCGCAAAGGCGACAAATACGGCGGTATGAATAAACAGCTAGACAAAATCTTTGATGATGAAGAAAACCTGTGGAAACAATGAAATGTGGATTAAGCGAATCAAACTCAAAAATTTCAAATCCTACGCCGAAGCCGAATTTGAATTTCCCGCGCCTGAACAAGGGCGCAATTTAGTGTTAATCGGCGCAGAAAATGGGCATGGCAAAACCACGCTGCTGGAAGCCATTTATCTTTGCCTATATGGCAACGATGCCATTCAATATTTTCAACGCGCAGGCTTGGATAGCAGTAAATTCAAACCGCATGATTTTATCCAACGCGCCTTGCATCAAGAAGCCGCCAAACAGCCTGCCCGCGCCTACGAAATGGTGTTGGAAATGGATTTGATGGGCAGCCATATTTTGAGCGAACGCAGTATTCGCATTGTGCGCAAATGGCATTTTGACCACCAAGCCCGCTACCTAGATGCTGACAACGAATTGCATTTGTATCTCATCCAACAAGGCAGCCTGAAACCCATTGCCGATGATGAAATCCAAGATTATTTGGAAGACTATGGCGTGCCATCAGAATACTCGCCCTTTTTCTTTTTTGATGGCGAGCAGTTGGTAAATCGTGCCAAAGAATTGGGTGCGGGCGCATGGATGAGCAATGCGCTCAATGGTTTACTGGGCATTGATTTACTGAACTTTTTAAAAACCGAAGTGGAGGCGTATAAAACCAAGCTATACAGCAGCCGCGCCACCAGCAAACAACAAGAGCAGCTTGCAGAAGCTGAGCGCAAGCTAAACGATGCCCGCGCCGAAACCAACCGCTACGCCGAAGAACTGGCCCAATTGGAAGCGCAAAAAGAAGAAGCCGAAACCCAGCTAGACGATATACAAACGCAACTGCGCGGCGCAGGCAGCACACAACATTCCAGCGAATTGATTGCACGCATGAGCGAATACGAACAAAGCATTAAAGATTTAGAACAGAAGATTCAGGCTGCCATACTCGCTTTGCCGCTTGCCCTGCTGCCCGAACGCGATATAAGCAGCCTGAAAACCCAATTAACAGGTGATTACCACCGCTTGCAACACGAGCAACGCAAAGACAACACCGCCTCGCGCATGGAAGAATTTTGGCACACCTTTACGCAAAATCCGCATACGCAAGAAGTACTGCCGCCCAAAATACTCGCCAACGCACAGCTTAAACTCGCGCTGTGCGAATCTTGGGATTCGCTATTTAACAAGCTGCCTGATAACGCCAGCAAAATCATGCAACACAATTATTTAGACGAAAACGGTTTTCAGGCTGCCTTCAATAACATCGCTCGCATCAGCTCACCCGATAACGGCTTAGACCAGTTAAACAACCAAAAAAACCAGCAAGAACAACGCTTGCATGAAGTCAACCAGCAATACGACCAACAAAAAGACAGCGCCGCCAACACCGACCGCCTGCTGGAATCGCTGAAACAAGCCCAAGCCAGAGTAAGCGAAATTGACCAAAAACGCGGCGGCGCAGAAGCCAATCTAGAACGCAGTCAAAGCGAAACCAGCCGCTTGCAAACCCAATGGGAAAGCCTAACCCAAGACTTGATGGACAGCCTGCCCAAACAACAAAAAGCCGACCGCGCCGCCGCCGTGTGCAGCATGATTGACGATTTAGCCCAACAGCTTCGCAGCAGCAAGCTAGACGCATTTCGCCAAACCGCCAGCCGCCTGCACAAAAAAATCGCTCACGACAAGCAAATCAACCAAATCTCCATTGGCGAAGACGGCACACTTTCGCTGTTTAGCCAAAATGGCACGCCGATAGACTTCCAACCGCTCTCGCACGGCGAAAAGAAAATTTTGGTGCTCACGCTGATTGCTGCCTTGGCAGAAATCACCGATTACCAAGTTCCCTTTGTGGTGGATACGCCGCTCACTTCGCTAGACACGCGCCATTGCAATAACCTTGTGGACTACTGGATGAACCTCAACCGCCAAGTCATTATTTTGGTGCAAAGCGCGGAACTGGGCGCACCTGCCTACCGCAATCTGCGCGAACAAGGACACGTGGGCAAAAGCTATTTGATTCAATCACAAAGCTTAAAAGGCGGCGGCAAACTCGCCAACATCAAACCCAACACCTATTTTGAAGAATAAGAGAACACAACACTATGTATGCACTAGAAAATGGCAAGGTTTGCGACAGCCAGTTTTGGCACACGCTTACCGAGAACGTTCGCATCAAATCCAGCGGCAAAGCGGCACGCATTTTGCGGCGATTGCAAGATGATGGTGTGCTGCCCACCATGCACAACTACACTTGGGCGCAGCTTTGCATTGCTTTTTGTTTTGCCAAAACCAAAGGCGTAAAAGAATGGAAGGTCAGAGAAGTAGGACAACTCAAAACAGAAGGTGGCTTAGAAATTCCATCATTTAATACCTGTTTCAACCAAAAAGACGAAAAAGGTGAAGAAAAATTTTGGCTTGCCTATATCAGCCAACGATTGTTTAACGAAGGCTTAAATTATAAATTCAACAAACAACAATTGATTGGCTACATTAGATTAGCTTGGCACAACGGGGCAATTCTGCTGGAACAACGTTATCAAAAAGCCCTAGCTGTTTACGATGGCAATATCGTAGAAGCCAAAAATATTCTGTTCAACGAATTGGCACAACTCGCCAGTTCACATCAATCGTCTGCTTCAAACCCTAACCAGCCCGCGCTACTTTCAGGCAGCCTGAAACCACAAAACAGCGCACCCGCCAACGTTGAAATGGGCGAAAAAATCGTTGCTGCCTTGCAGGGCATCATAGGCAAAGGCGTGAAACAGCAAAAATTTTTAGGGCGCGGCGTGAAATATGATTCGTATCTGATTCAATTTGCCGAATACAACGATTGGCGCAAATTAGCCAAACCATTTTGTTCCGCGATGGGGATAAAACTGGAAGACAAAGCCGTTCGCGCCGAGGAGTATTCGGGCTTACCCCATGCCTATGAAATCAAAATGCTGCGCGATGAATCTGATTGGGATAAATACGAAGAACCCGAATTTCAGGCTGCCTTAGCGCACTATAAATCATCAGAGCAACAGTTTGCGCTGCCCGTGTGCTTGGGGCTGGATGAAGCAGGCAAGGCGGTGTTTCAAGATTTCGCCACTGCGCCGCATGCTGTGATAGCGGGGGCAACAGGCATGGGCAAATCGGTGGTGATGCGTGCCATGTTGCGCAGTTTGTTTGAGCTGGTATCGCCCGATGAAGTGGAGATTGCAATTGTGTATTGCAAAGAATATGACGACTTTGCCATGTTTAGCCATTATCCGAATTTATGGCGTAAACAAATCATCAGCGAGCCCCAAGCTGCCTATGAAGCCTTGGAATATTTTGTTGCCGAGATGGATAAGCGTTACCAAAACAAAAATGAATCACGCAAAAAAATCGTGGTGGTGATTGATGAATTGGTGGATTTGCTGGCGGTAAGCAAGGATGCAGAAGAGCATTTAATCCGCCTTGCTATCAAGGCACGCGCAGCAAGCATTCATTTGCTTTTGGCAACGCAACGCCCCGATGCGGAAACATTGAGCGGGCAGTTGCGCGATAATTTGAATGTGCGGATTGCTTTGCGCGTGCCCAAATCATCATCGTCTAACATTATTTTGGGCGAAAGCGGCGCGGAAGATTTGGTGGGCAAGGGCGACCATTTGGTGAAATGGAATGGCGGGAAAACGCAATTTTTGCATGGCTATAATGTGTAGATAATTTTCAGGCTGCCTTTACAGGATTCGTGAAGGCAGCCTGAAAACCAATTACACCACGCTAACAGAGCAGGCTTCTGCACACGGTTATCCCATATCAAACGGCAACCGCATGGCATAAAGCCCGCCTTATTTTTTCGCTGCGCCACGCCGCCATACGAGCCATCGCATTTTCCTCTTAACAAAACTTGTTACTTTGTAAATTTTTTGTTAATATTTTCCCAGCCGCGTAACACCATAACCACTTCTTGTGGCATTCTTCCTATTTTTCAAACACATAAATAGAGGGCACGCTTATGAACCCCATGTACATCACATTCGGCTTGTATCTGGTTGCCGTTCTTGGCATTGGCTTGGTTGCCTATTTTTCCACCAAAAATTTTGATGACTACATCCTCGGCGGGCGCAGCTTGGGCGCGTTTGTCACCGCCATGTCGGCGGGGGCAAGCGATATGTCGGGCTGGCTGCTGATGGGCTTGCCGGGGGCGATTTATCTTTCGGGCTTTTCCGAAGCATGGATTGCGATTGGCTTAACCATCGGCGCGTATTTCAACTGGCTGTGGGTGGCGGGGCGGCTGCGCGTGCACACCGAATACAACAATAACGCGCTCACGCTGCCTGATTATTTTTACCACCGCTTCGGCGGCAAAAGCGTGGCGATTAAATTAAGCTCCGCGTTTATCATCTTGTTTTTCTTTACGGTTTACTGCGCTTCGGGCGTGGTGGCGGGGGCGCGCTTGTTTCAAAGCCTGTTCCCCAATATGACTTATATGCAAGCGATGTGGCTGGGCGCGGGCGCAACCATTGCCTACACCTTTATCGGCGGCTTTCTTGCCGTAAGCTGGACGGACACGGTGCAAGCCACGCTGATGATTTTTGCGCTGATTTTAACCCCTGTGATGGTGTATTTAGCCGTGGGCGGCGCAGACCAAGTGTCCGCTGCTATTCAGGCTGCCGCCGATGCCAACGGCAAGCAATACAACAGCCTGTTCACGGGCACCACCTTTCTCGGCATCGTCTCCACCGCCGCTTGGGGCTTGGGCTACTTTGGGCAGCCGCACATTTTGGCGCGCTTTATGGCGGCGGAAAACGTGAAATCGCTGACCAACGCGCGCCGCATCGGCATGACGTGGATGATTGTGTGCCTGCTGGGCGCGGTGATGGTGGGCTATTTTGGCATCGCCTACTTCGGCGCGCATCCCGAGCAAATCAACAGCATGCAGGGCAACCCCGAGCGCGTGTTTATTGCGCTGACCACGCTGCTGTTTAATCCGTGGATTGCGGGCGTGATTTTGTCGGCGATTTTGGCGGCGGTGATGTCCACCCTGTCGGCGCAGCTTTTGCTGTGTTCCAGCGCGATTACCGAGGATTTCTACAAAGGCTTTTTCCGCCCCAACGCCACGCAATCTGAACTGGTATGGATTGGGCGCGGCATGGTGCTGGCGGTGGCAGGCATTTCCATCATCATCGCCGCCAACCCCGAAAACCGCGTGTTGGGCTTGGTTGCCTACGCTTGGGCGGGCTTTGGCGCGGCATTTGGGCCTTTGGTAATCTTGTCGCTCACATGGCGACGTTTAACGCAAACGGGCGCGCTTGCCAGCATGATTACCGGCGCGGTGGTGGTGGTGCTGTGGGCGGAAGTGGTTAATCCGCTGCTCAAACGCGCCGAGCTGCCCACAATGTATGAAATCGTGCCCGGCTTTATCCTTGCCACGCTTGCCGCATGGCTGGTTTCGCTGAACGACAAAACGCCCGAAGAAAACGTGTTGGCGCGGTTTGACCAAGCGCGCGATGCGTATAACCAAGCCAAGTAGTGCAGAGGCAGCCTGAAACGTGTTGATGCGGGTTTCAGGCTGCCTTATTTGTTTAGGCTGGGGCGGATGGATGGGCTTGGGGCTTTGGGCTAGGCGTTCTATCGGTCTTGTTTGCATAAACGATAACCCCGATAGGCAGCCTGAAAACGGGCATAGGGTGTGCAACTTCGTTGCGCACGCTGTTTGCAAACAACCCAACCACGCGTAAACAAAACGGCAACGGCGCGTCGCCAAAAGCCATCCAGCCGCCAAATTCATTTTCAAGCTGCCTCAACCACCTAATGCAGCCTGAAAACAAATAAACAATTTACCCCTACACCCC
>CAJPSG010000013.1 GCA_905373195.1 Kingella oralis | reverse complement strand
GTCAAACGGTTGCCACACTTCGCCGCCGCCCAGCTTGCCGCGCACGCCAACCGCCCCTACGAAATCTACGGCAGCACCGAAACGGGCATCATCGCCTCGCGGCGCGGCGGCGAAGTGTGGCAACCGTTTGACGGCGTGATATGGGGGCAAGATGCAGACGGTGCGTTGTGGGCGCAATCGCCGTGGGCAACGCGCGTGCAAACGGCGGATTTGATTGAACCGCAAGCGGGCGGATTTCTACTGTTGGGGCGCAAAGACCGCATCATCAAGCTGGAAGACAAGCGCGTTTCGCTCACGCAAATGGAACACAGCCTGCTGCAACACGCATGGCTGGCGGACGCGCATTGCGCCTTGCATAACCGCCGCGTGGCAGCGTGGGCAGCGTTGAACGAGGCGGGCATCGCCGCGCTGCGCGAACAGGGGCGAGCAGCGGTTGCCGACGCGCTCAAACGCCACCTTGCCGCCACGCAAGACAAAATCGCGCTGCCACGCTACTGGCGTTTTGCCGATGCCTTGCCGCGCAACGCGCAAGCGAAAATTGCCGCTGCCGATTTTCAGGCTGCCTTTACCACGCCGCAAACCGCGCCGCAATGGCGGGAGACCGCGCCCCATGTGTTTACAGGGCGCGTGCCACTGGATTTGGTGTATTTTGGCGGGCATTTCGCTACGTTTCCGCTGGTGCCGGGGGTGGTGGAATTGCAATGGGTGCGCGATTTGGCGGCGCGGTTTGCTTGGGGCGGGCAAAGCATTGCGCGCGTGGAAGCGTTGAAATATCAGCAGTTTGTGCACCCGCATGATGAGATTGCGGTGGCGTTGCATTACGATGCGGTGAAAAATAAGCTGGCGTTTACCATCACGAGCAACGGCAATGCCTGCGCCTCGGGGCGGCTGGTGTTTCAGGCTGCTTGATGGGGGATGTTTGAACGCGGGCGGGATGGAATCGGATGGATTAGGCAGCCTGAAAACGTGTTCCGCGCTTGCCATGCCACTTGCGCTGTACACAAGAAAAAGCATTTTCAGGCTGCCTCAACATACGAATTGTTTAAACGCGGGCGCAATGCAAATAGGCAGCCTGAAAACCAAAATGGAGCGGCGACGGCTCGTCCGCCAAATCGCGTATTTAGCAGGGCTGTACTGGTCGGCAATATGTCGGCGAACCGCCGATGCGCCATTGCTTGCAGGTTTTACAAAGGTTTCAGGCTGCCTCAAATAAACAGACTGATTAAACGCGGATGCAATGAGTTAGGATGGATTAGGCAGCCTGAAAACACATTCCGCGCTTGCCATACCGCTTGCGCTGTACACAAGAAAAAGCATTTTCAGGCTGCCTCAACATACAAATTGCTTAAACGCGGGCGCAATGGCAAGGCAGCCTGAAACCTTACCCCGCGCCCCTACGGCTTGCTGGCAAGCCGTGCCACAGCCACCCCCCCCTTTTTTTCAGACTGCCTTAACCACTCCGCGCCGTTACAACTTATTCACAAAGGACTCCCCATGAACCTCTCCCCCCACCTCGCCCAACGCTACACCCAAGAACACCAAACCGCCAACCAAGCGCAACGCCTCGCGCAGGAAATCGCCTTTGCGCCGATTGTGTTTCAAGTGTCGCGGCTGATGCTCAAATACGGCATTTTGGCTCAGCTAAGCCACGCGCATCACGGCTTAACCCGCGCGCAAATCGCGCAGGCGGCAAACATCAGCGATTACGCCGCGCAAGTGCTGCTGGAAGCCTCGCTGTCTATCGGCACGGTGCTCACGCGCGATGACCGCTTTTTTATCAGCAAAGCAGGCTGGTTTTTGCTCAACGACAAAATGGCGCGCGTAAACATGGATTTCGTGCAAGAAATTTGCTATCAAGGCTTGTTTGATTTAGATGCCACGCTGCAATCGGGCAAACCCGAGGGGCTTAAAGTGTTTGGCGATTGGGCAACCATTTACGAAGGCTTGTCTTCGCTGCCGCCCACCGCGCGGGAAAAATGGCTGGCGTTTGACCACCATTATTCCGACAGCGCGTTTCAGGCTGCCTTAAACATCGTGTTCGCCCAGCCCGTGCAACGCCTGCTAGACGTGGGCGGCAACACAGGGCGATGGGCGTTGCAATGCGTTGCGTTCAACCCTGATGTAAACGTAACCATTATGGATTTGCCGCAACAGCTTGGCTTGATGCGCGAAGCCGTGCGCGGCAAAACAGGCGCAGAGCGTATCCACGGATACGCCGCCAATTTGTTAGACGAACACGCCCCCTTCCCCACAAGCTTTGATGCCATTTGGATGAGCCAATTTTTAGACTGCTTCTCCGCAGCCGAAGCCACCAGTATTCTGCGCCGCGCCGCGCAAGCCATGAGCGATACCGCCAGCCTGTTTATTATGGAACCCTTGTGGGACAGACAACGCTACGAAACCGCCACCTATTGCCTCACCATGACCAGCGTGTATTTCACCGCCATGGCAAACGGCAACAGCAAAATTTTCCATTCCGCAGACCTGCTGCGCTGCATAGAAAACGCAGGCTTAGCGGTTGCCGAGATTACAGACGGCATCGGCTTGGGACACAGCATTTTGCGCTGCGTGAAAGCCCCAGCATGAAAATTCTCGCTCTAATCCCGCACTACAACCACCCCAGCACCGTAGGCAGCGTTGCCCACACCCTGCGCGATTTCGGATTAGACGTGCTGATTGTGGACGACGGCTCGCGCGATGATTGCCGCCCCGTGCTGCAAGATTTGCACGCCAACGGCATACACGTTCTATTTCGCGAGCGCAACGGCGGCAAAGGCGCGGCAGTGAAAACAGGCTTGCAATACGCCGCGCAAGGCGGCTACACCCACGTTTTGCAAGTAGATGCCGACGGGCAACACCACCTTGCCGACACGCCCAAATTCATCGCCGCCGCGCAAAGGCAGCCTGAAAACGTGATTTGCGGCGAACCGCAATACGGCAGCGATGCGCCCAAAGCGCGGCTCTACGGGCGCAAAATCACCGACTTTTGGAATATGCTGCACACCGCCTCGCGCGACATCAAAGACGGCATGTGCGGCTTTCGCCTTTATCCCGTCGCCGCCGCCATCGCCGTTATCCGCGAAGAAAAGCTTGGCGATCGCATGGATTTTGACACCGAAATCCTTGTGCACCTTTATTGGCGCGGCATCAAACCCGTTTGGATTCCCACCCCCGTGCGCTATGCCCAAGACGGCGTGTCGCATTTTCGCGCCCTAGCCGACAATCTGCTCATCAGCAAAATGCACGCACGATTATTCTGCACCATGCTGTGGCGACGCATCACAGGCAGCCTGAAACGATGAAACCGCTGCAACACAACCATTGGGCGGCGCAACCCGAGCGCGGCAACCGCCTGTTTCTCGCGCTCACCACGCTGATGGTGCGCCACCTGCCCGCATGGCTGCTCAACCCCAGCATCGCGCTGATTGTGTGCTATTTCTACGCCACCGCCCCCCGCGCCCGCCGCCATATCCGCCGCTATCAAGCCCGCCTACGCGCCGCCTTTCCCGCCGTTCAACTGCCGCGCATGGCATCGTTTCGCCAATTTACCGCCTTTGGCGCAGCCATTTGCGACCGCTTTGCCGTGTGGCAACGCAAAATCCGCTACGAAGACTTGATTATCGAAGACCCCGATGACGTGTACGCGCTGGTGAAACAACGCGGGCGCGGGCAAATTTTCGCCTGCTCGCACATCGGCAACACCGAAGTGTGCCGCGCCTTGGTGTCGCACAACGAAGGCTTTAAACTCAACGTGCTCGTGCACAACCAACACGCCCAAGCGTTTAACGAAGCCCTGCACAAAGCAGGCGCAGCGCGCATACAGCTGATTCAAGTGAACGATTTAGATGCCAATCTGATGCTGGAACTCAGCCAGCGCATAGAAAACGGCGAATGGCTCGCCATTGCCGCCGACCGCGTGCCCGTGCGCGGCGAAAAAACCGTAGCCGTACAATTTTTGGGACACGAAGCACAACTGCCGCAAGGCGCATGGCTGCTCGCCGCCCTGCTCAAAACCCAAATCCACACCCTGTTTTGCATCAAACAAAATGGTCGCTATCATTTAAAATTGCGCCGCTTTGCCGACACCGCAGGCTGGACGCGCAGCAACCGCGCCGCCCAAGTTGCCGCCGCCGCCCAACAATTCGCCGACATGATGGCGCAAGAATGCGCCGCCAACCCGCTGCAATGGTTTAATTTTTACGATTTTTGGGGCGATGAGGCAGCCTGAAAATGCCTATCGCCCCAGCAGAAAGCCCTCCATGAAAAAACACATCTACTGCCACCACAGCCACGAGCTAGAAGTCCCCTTTTTTGACGTAGATGCCATGCACATCGTGTGGCACGGCAACTATGTGAAATACCTAGAAGTCGCCCGCTGCGCCTTGCTTGCCAGCATCGGCTACGACTACAACGAAATGGCGCGGCAAGGCTACGGCTGGCCCATCGTCAAAATGGATTTCAAATACATACGCCCCGCCCAATTCGGGCAACGCATTCGCGTGGACATGGACATCGTAGAAATTGAAAGCTGCCTACGCATAGACTACACCCTGCGCGATGCCGCCACAGGCGAAAAACTTACCCGCGCCAGCACCACCCAAGCCGCCGTGTCCATTGCCACGGGCGAAATGCAATTTCAAACGCCCGAAAGCTGGCTCAACGCCGTGCGCCAACACCCCACGTTTCAGGCAGCCTGAAAGGGCGGAAAACCCATTTTCAGGCTGCCTCAATCTCAATCAAACAAGGAAACCGTACTATGAAAAAACTTTTTTTAACGCTATTGATGCTGTTTGCCGCCCCCGCCCTATGGGCATTTTCCCTAACCGAGCTGGCGCAAACGCTGCAAAAACCCGCCAACGTTCAAGGCGCGTTTACCCAGCAGCGTTATCTCAAATCGCTTACCAAGCCGATGACCACCAGCGGCGCGTTTACGCTTGTGCCGAAAAAAGGGCTGCTGTGGCAAATGCAAAAACCGTTTGCCACCACCTTGCGCGTGCGCGCGGACGGCATCATGCAATGGACGGGCAGCGCGTGGACAAACCCCAACGCCAACAAGCTCGGGCAAAATCGCCAAATCCAGCTTTTTTTGGATTTGCTCGGCGGCAACACGCAAGGGCTGGAAAAGCAATTTAACCTTAGCCTAAGCGGCACGGCGCAACAATGGACGCTGCAACTCACGCCCAAAACCGCCATCACACGCCAAATCTTCACCCGCATAGACATCAGCGGCGACAGCGTGGTACGCAAAATTGAATTAAACGAAAAACAAGGCGACCGCACCGTGATGCAATTTAGCCAAATCCAGACCAGCCAACCGCTGGGCGCATTTGCCCAAAGCGCGTTGTAAATGAGATAGAAGGCAGCCTGAAATCGGTTTTCAGGCTGCCTTTTACGCAATCTATCATTCATCGCGCCGTCATCAGAAAGAACAACCATGAACCCCAATCTCGCCCCCTTGCTCCGCCCCAACCTCAACCCCGCCTACCTCGCCGAAGAAAATGGTATCTTGCGCTACCTCAACCCCACCGATTTGGCAGGCGACAACGGCAAATACCAAAAGCTCTACGACCGACTCGCCCCGCTGTACAACATCGGCGAAAACTGGCTGGTGCGGCTCAAATTCGGCAATTCCGCCATCAAAATGCGCCGCGAAATGATGCGGCTGATTGACTGGCAGGACGGCGCAAGCGTGCTGTATGTGTCGGTCGGCACAGGCAACGATTTCCGTTATTTCCCCGACACGGTGAACGCAGGCAGCCTGAAAATCGTGGGCGCGGATTTGTCGCTCGGTATGCTGCGCCGCGCGCAGAAAACATGGCATCGGCGGCTCAATTTATCGCTGGTGCATTGCGCCGCCGAAGATTTACCCTTTGCCGACAACAGTTTTGACATCGTGTTCCATGTGGGCGGCATCAATTTCTTTTCCGACAAACGCCGCGCTCTCGCCGAAATGTTGCGCGTTGCCAAGCCCAACACGCGGCTGATGATTGCCGATGAAACGCAGGATTTAATTGAACAGCAGTACCAAAAAAGCGTGTTCACCCGCGATGCCTATCAAGACCGCCATTTTGATTTGTCCGAAATTGAAAACGCGCTGCCCAGCAACGCGGCGGAACGGCAAATGCATATTTTGTGGGACGGGCGATTTTATGCGATGACGTTTTGTAAGGCAGCCTGAAACGAGTTTTCCCATTTTCAGGCTGCCTCAAAACATTCTTTATCATTCGCCAGTGCAGGCGTTTCGCCGCCTACCACGAGCAGGGGCAAGCCCCTGCACCCCGCGTAGCATCAACCTTTTGCTGCCGTCTCTCCCATACTCTAAAAGGCAGCCTGAAAACCCTTTTTCCGCTTTTCAGGCTGCCTTACATTTCAAAACCCCCATACAAAAGCTATAATTCCATGTTTTGTCATTGCCTTTTACCATGACCGCCCCCAAAGTTCTCATCATCTACTACTCCCAAACAGGGCAGCTTGCCACGCTCGCGCAGCAATTCGCCGCCCCGCTGCAACAAGCGGGCATCACCGTGGATTGCGTGCCGCTTGTGCCGCAGCAGTCCTATCCATTTCCGTGGCGGTTCTGGCATTTTTTTGACACCTTTCCCGAATCCGCGCATCTGCGCCCCGCGCCGATCGAGCCGCCGCAAATTCCGCACGATGATTACGATGTCGTGGTGATTGCCTACACCGTGTGGTTTCTTGCGCCTGCGCAGCCGATTACCGCCTTTTTGCAGCGCGAAGACACGCGCCGCCTGCTCGCGGGCAAACCTGTCATCACGCTCATCGGCTGCCGCAATATGTGGCTGTCGGCGCAGGAAAAAATGAAAACGCTGCTCGCCGCCAACGGCGCACGGCTGATTGGCAATATTGTGAAAACCGATGCCTGCGGCACGGCGGCGAGCTTCGTTACCACGCCCGCATGGCTGCTCACGGGCGACAAACGTTATTTCAAAAACCTGCCCGCTGCGGGCATTGCCGAAGCCGAGCTAGCAGACGGCGCGCGCTTCGGCGTAAAACTGCGCGACGCGCTGTTATCCGACACCCCGCTTGATGAAACGCTGTTTCAACACATGGGCGCGGCGCGGGTTGATGAAAAACTGATTTTCAGCGAAAAAGCCGCCAGCCGCAGTTTTTACCTGTGGGGCAGGCTGCTGATGGCGGCGGGGCACGTGTCGCCGCTGCTGCGCCGCGTGCTGCTGGCGTGTTACATCGTGTTTCTGATTACACTGATTTTGACCGTTATTCCCATCAGCATCATGCTGAAAAAACTGCTGCATCCGCTGCTGAAAAACCGCCTTGCCGAAGCAAAACGGTATTATGCCCAGCCCTCTGGCGAATGATTTTCCCGTTTCAGGCTGCCTCAACGCCCAAGTAAGGCAGCCTGAAAACCAATTAACCCCATACAATCCTGCCCTTTAAGGCAGCCTGAAAACCCTTACCCACACACAGCACCATGACCAACGAAGTCTATCTCACCCGCGCCGCCGCGTTTCTGCCCAACGCCCCTGTTGCCAACGACCAAATGGAAGCCGTGCTCGGCATGGCAGGTGGCATCCCCTCGCGCGTGCGCCGCATGATTTTGCGCGCCAACGGCATCACCTCGCGCCACTACGCCATCAACCCCGAAACCCGCGCAGCCACCCACACCAATGCCGAACTCGCCGCCGAAGCCCTGCGCCTGCTGTTCGCCGCCGCGCCCGAAGCCCGCGAAGCCACCTGCCTTGCCTGCGCCACGTCCTACCCCGATCAAACCATGCCGGGGCACGGCGTGATGGTGCACGGTTTGAGCAATATGCCGCCGTGCGAAACCGTATCGCTGGCGGGCGTGTGCATTTCGGGCATGGCAGCGATGAAATACGCCTACCAAGCCGTAAAATCGGGCGAACACGCCGCCGCCATCGCCACCGCATCGGAAAACGCCTCCGCCATGATGCGTGGCGAAATATTCCAAAGCGAAACCGATTTCAGGCTGCTGCACAACGCCACGCCCGAAATCGGCTTTGAAAAAGACTTTTTGCGCTGGATGTTGTCAGACGGCGCAGGCGCGGTGCTGCTCGCCAATCATCCCGTTGCAGGCAGCCTGAATTTCAAAATCCATTGGATTGAATTGCTGTCCTATGCCAACGAAATGCCACCCTGTATGTATGCAGGCGCAGAAATCCGCGACGGCGCGTTTTACGGCTGGAAAACACTTGCCGATGAAACAAACAGCGTGATGGCAGTCAAACAAGATGTGAAACTGCTCAACGAAAACATTATCCGCTACACCGTAGAAAAACCGCTCGCGCAAATCGCCGCCAAACGCAGCCTGAAAAGCGCAGACATCGATTGGTTTTTGCCGCATTATTCATCGGGCTTTTTCCGCGACAAAGTCGCCGCAGGGCTGGCAAACGCAGGCTTGCCGATACCGCAAGAAAAATGGTTCACCAACCTTGCCGAAAAAGGCAACACCGGCTCGGCTTCCATTTACATCATTTTGGAAGAATTTATGCGCCGCTGCCCTGTGGAGCGCGGGCAAAAAGTGTTGTGCTATGTGCCTGAAAGCGGGCGGTTTTCTACTTGTTTCATGTTGTTGGAGGCAGCCTGAAAATGGACATCGACGACATCCCCCAAGACCAAAGCGAAAGCTACGGCGGACACAAAAAAATCATCTACGGTACCAGCGGCGGACACTATCAAGCCGCCGCCAGCAGCGGCTGGGAAGCCGAAGCCTACGCCACCGCGCTTGCCGTGCACGAGCTGGATGCGCAAACCGAAGCCGCCCGCGCCGCCGTGTTGCGCGGCGAATATTCCCCGCTTTACTACCAAATGTATCGCGCCCGCCACGACGTTGCCAGCCTAGCCGCCGCCGCAGGCTTCTGGCGATGGCAAACGCGCCGCCATCTGCGCCCCGCCGTGTTCGCCAAACTGTCCGAGCGCGTGTTGCAGCAATACGCCGACGCGCTCAATATCAGCGTGGCGCAGTTGAAGCAGGTTGATTAAACGTTCAACGCCGTTTCAGGCTGCCTGAAAATCATGCTTGCTTTATTGTTGCCAACTGCAATCAACATGGATTAAAAATTCTGAAACCTGTTCCTTCCCCCGCTAGCGGGGGAAGGCTAAGAAGGGGGTGGTAGATTAAGCAGCCACCACCACCCCAACCCTCCCTCGCCAGCGGGAGAGGGAATCGCGGTCAGCATACTTGATTAGAACGCCGCCAAAACCGTTTCAGGCTGCCGCCATTACCGTTTCACCAAGGTTTCCCCGAAACCACCGAAAGCCCCTCCATCTATGACCGATTTTCCCCACCAGCATACCGCCCATTGCGAAAGCGGCGTGATGTCCACCCTGCTCACCCACAGCGGCTACGCGCTCAACGAAGCCCTTGTTTTCGGCATCGCCCACGCGCTCACCTTTGTGTGGCTGCCCGTGGTCAAACTCAACGGCATGCCGCTGGTTTCCTACCGCACCCCGCCGCGCAGCATCATCAAACGCACCTGCCAAGCCCTCGGCTTGAAACTCAGCGTGCAGAAATTCGCCCGCGCCGAAGACGGCAAAGCTGCGCTCGATAACGCCCTTGCCGCAGGCAAACTGGCAGGCTTGCAGACTTCCGTGTACTGGCTGCCCTACTTCCCCGAGCAGATGCGCTTTCATTTCAACGCCCACAACCTGTTGGTGTACGGCAGAGACGGCGATGATTATTTAATCAGCGACCCCGTGTTTGAAAGCGTGCAACGCTGCCCCGCCGCCGATTTGCAGCGCGCCCGTTTCGCCAAAGGCGCGCTCGCCGCCAAAGGCATGATGTACACCTTGGGCAGCCAAAGGCAGCCTGAAAAGCGGGTTCGCCGCAGATTTGCGCCGCCTGTTCCAAAAAATA
>CAJPSG010000012.1 GCA_905373195.1 Kingella oralis | reverse complement strand
GCCACATCGGCAGCGATTTACTCAACATCGGCGGCGACATCGGCAGCATCACCGGCATCGCCTTCGGTTCGCGCCTTGTTTACACGCTTGCCGCCTTTGCCGCCTTTGCCGCCCTTGCTTACCTATGGCAACGCAGCGTGATACGCATCGCTCGCGCCCCCATCCAAGGCAGCCTGAAAACCCAAATCCCAACCATCATCGCGCTACTGGTCGGCTACGTTTTCCTCGCCCGCGGCATGGTGTTCACAGGCAAACCGCTGGGCAGCATTGATGCCTTTAACGGCAACGGGCAAAGCCAAGCCAATCTCACGCTCAACGGCTCGCTCGTTACCCTGCAAGCGCTCAACGACCGCCGCCAAGCCGCCCCGCTACGTTATCTTGATGATGCCACCGCCCAGCGCATCGCCGCCCAGCATCCTCACCCCTTCCGCTACCAAAGCAGCCAGCCGCCCAGCCGCAAAAACGTCATCATCCTGCTGCTGGAAAGTTGGAGCTACAAATACATTGACGCGCTGGCAGGCAAAGGCTACCACGCCACGCCACACATGGACGCGCTTATCGCCCAAAGCCAAGTGTGGACCAACTTCTACGCCGCAGGGCAGCGCAGCATCATCGGTATCCAAGCCAGCCTGACTTCCGTGCCCGCCCTGCCCAACCGCGAGCCCATCGGCTTCGGGCTAGAACTCAACAACATGAGCCGCATCGCCGAGCTGGCGCAAAAGCAAGGCTACCGCACGCTGATGCTGCAAACCTCCAACCGCCGCTCGTTCCACATCGACGGCGTCGCCAAAGCCATCGGCTTTCAAGAATATTACGGCAAGGAAGACGTGCCCATCATCCGCGCCTATCCGCAAGACCCGCCGCCCTTTGGCTGGGACTACGACAGTCTGATGTATTTTGGCAAACAAATCAGCAGTAAACCCGAGCCCTTCTTCGCCTTCTTTTTCAGCGGCACCACCCACGAACCCTACGCCCGCACAGGCAAAGAATTTGACACCCGTCCCCACGCCGAAACAGGCGAAAACGGCTTTCTCAACACCCTACAATACAGCGATTGGTCGGTCGCCCAATTTATGCAATACGCCGCCCAGCAGCCGTGGCACAACAACACCATCTACATCTTTATGGCAGACCACACCCGCAACGAACCCATCCGCAGCGACAGTGTGCGCGAGCAATACCACATCCCCCTTATCGTGTACCACCCCCAATGGCAGCCTGAAAAACACAGCGAACTCGCCAGCCAATACGACATCCTGCCCACCTTAGCCGACTGGCTTGGCATCCAACAGCCCGTGTACACCTTCGGGCGCAGCCTCGCCGCCAGCAACCGCCCAGCAGCCAACAGCGAACTGCCCCTCATGCTCAACCACGGCGACGATGCCTATATTCTCAGCAGCAACGGCATCGCCCCGCTTGTCCAAGGCAGCCTGAAAACAAACGCAGCAAGTTTCGGCGAAGCCAAAACGCTAGACAGCAACAGCGCATGGCAACAAGACCTGCAATACGAACAATGGCGCATCCAAACCGCCGATGAAAAACTGCGGCAGAACCAATGGGCACAGTAGGCGCAGGTGCAACAAAGGCAGCCTGAAAGCCGTTTTATCCACTTTCAGGCTGCCTATTTGCACCACTTTAATCATCGGAAGGAAACAAAATGTCATACACCGTTAACGATTTGCAATGCGTGCTGCAAAATGAAGATTTGTTAAGCTACGTTTATCTTGCCTACGATGATGGCTATTTCATCATCGGCAGAGACGAAGACATCGGCGAAAACGACGACCCGCGCCTGATGACGCTGGAAAAAGACGGCTGGCAATACGGCACCCATGTCTTGCCCGAAGCCGTACGCTATAAAATAGATGGGCGCACGGTTCAATTTATAGTCGCTCCAATTAAGCCTTATACAGCGTTGGCTCGTCTTGCTGTACTACTTGTACTATCTGCGACTCGCCGCCTTGTATAAGACTTAATTGGAACGACTATACATTAAACGAAGAAGTGACAGCCGCCCTTCCTACCGAGCGCGAGCTTGCGTTTGCATTGCCCGATGATGCCGATGCCGCGTTGATGGCGCAGGTTTTGGCGTATGTGTTTAGCGAACAATAAGCCATGCAGAGGCAGCCTGAAAAAGGGTTTATTCATTTTGGCTTTGCCACTTTTTTTTGATATTGTGTGATACGCTGGTTATCCACTTCGCTTAAACAGTTGATGTCGCCTAGTACAAAGTGTAGAAACAGGATCAGCAGCGTCCATTTCAGCACAAATTTCCATTTGATGCTGTCTAAACCAAATAATCCCAAATAAGATGCAAGCGTTTCTTCGGTTTGTATTTTTTTACGTCTTTTCTGCACGCGGTATGTCATAAATAACACGCTGAAAATAAGCGCAAGTTTTTGCACCATAATTTTTTCGGCGGGCGTATTAACCTTGTGCCCCGTTAGCAGCATAAAGCCCAAACTCAATAAAATCACCATGGCAATACAGAGATGAACTCAAACACAAACAACAGCCCAAACACCTCGCCTTTGCTAAACAAAGGTGGCGTGTAGGCGCTGTCATCATGTGTATCCATCGCAGAATGTTGCATTTCAGGCTGCCTCATGCTGAAATAAGTAATAGGGGCAATTATAGCGTTATTTTCGCACCCGATTGCGCGTTAAGGCAGCCTGAAAAGCCTGTTTGCCTTGTTTATCAAACCCATCATCTCTATAATTTCGCGTTTTTTCGGGCGCGATTTGAGGCAGCCTGAAAACCACATTACCCTTTCGGAGCAACCATGTCCCAAATCAACATCACCCTACCCGACGGCTCAATCCGCCATTACGAATCCCCCACCACCATCGCCCAAATCGCCGCCGACATCGGTGCAGGGCTGGCAAAAGCCACCGTAGCAGGCAAAGTAAACGGCATTTTGCGCGATGCCAGCGACCCGATTACCGAAGATGCCAGCGTGCAAATCATCACGCCCAAAGATCCCGAAGGCGTGGAAATCATCCGCCATTCCTGCGCTCACTTGGTTGGGCACGCAGTTAAACAGCTGTTCCCAAACGTTAAAATGGTCATCGGTCCCGTGATTGAAGACGGCTTCTACTACGACATTTTCAGCGAAAAACCCTTCACCCCCGAAGACATCGCCGCCATTGAAACGCGCATGAAAGAGCTGATTAACCAAGACTACGATGTCATCAAAAAAATGACACCGCGCGCCGAAGTAATTGAAATATTTAAACAACGCGGCGAAGACTACAAACTGCGCCTGATTGACGACATGGCAGACGACATCACTGCCATGGGTATGTATTACCACCAAGAATACGTGGATATGTGCCGCGGGCCGCACGTTCCCAACACCCGTTTCCTCAAAAATTTCAAACTCACCAAAGTATCAGGCGCATATTGGCGCGGCGACAGCAACAACGAGCAACTGCAACGCATCTACGGCACAGCATGGGCAACCAAAGACGAACTCAAAGCCTATATCACGCGCATTGAAGAAGCCGAAAAACGCGACCACCGCAAGCTGGGCAAACAGCTAGACCTGTTCCACCTGCAAGACGAAGCCCCAGGCATGGTGTTCTGGCATCCGCGCGGCTGGACGCTGTGGCAAGTGATTGAACAGCATATGCGCCGCGAACTTTCCGCCGCAGGCTACCAAGAAGTGAAAACCCCGCAAATCATGGATAAAACTTTTTGGGAAAAATCAGGGCATTGGGCGAACTACAAAGACAATATGTTCTTAACATCGTCCGAAAAACGCGAATACGCCGTTAAACCGATGAACTGCCCCGGCCATGTGCAGATTTTCAACCACGGCTTGCGCTCCTACAACGACCTGCCTATGCGCCTAGCAGAGTTTGGCTCATGCCACCGCAACGAACCCAGCGGCGCATTGCACGGCTTGATGCGCGTGCGCGGCTTTGTGCAAGACGATGCCCACATTTTCTGCACCGAAGACCAAATCGCCGAAGAAACCCGCGCGTTTAACCAGCTGGTGATGAAAATCTACCGCCAATTTGGCTTCCACGATGTCAGCATCAAACTCTCCCTGCGCCCCGAAAAACGCGCAGGCAGCGACGAAATTTGGGACAAAGCCGAACAAGGGCTGCGCGATGCCCTCACCGCCTGCGGCGTAACATGGCAAGAGCTGCCGGGCGAAGGCGCGTTTTACGGCCCCAAAGTGGAATACCACATTAAAGACGCGCTCGGACGCTCATGGCAATGCGGCACCATCCAGCTTGACTTCGTGCTGCCCGAACGACTGGATGCCGAATACGTTACCCGCGACAACAACCGCGCCCGCCCCGTGATGCTGCACCGCGCCATTTTGGGTTCGCTGGAACGCTTTATCGGCATCCTGATTGAACAACACGCAGGCTCGTTCCCGCTGTGGCTCGCCCCCGTGCAAATGGTGGTAATGAACATCACCGAAAAACAAGCCGACTACTGCCGCCAAGTGGTTGCCAAGCTGCAAACCGCAGGCTTCCGCGCCGAGCTGGATTTGCGCAACGAAAAAATCGGCTACAAAATCCGCGACAACAGCTCGCAACGTTATCCATATCAAATCGTGATTGGCGACAAAGAAATGGAAAACGGACAAGTTGCCGTGCGTAAAAAAGCCGAAGACTTAGGCAGCCTGAAAGTGGAGGATTTTATTGAACGGCTGCAAGAAGAACTAAAAGCAGAGTTTTAAACTCACCATTGAGGCAGCCTGAAAACAGATTTTTCAGGCTGCCTTTTATTTTCAGGCTGCCT
Source organism: Kingella oralis (assembly GCA_905373195.1). Classification (GTDB taxonomy): domain Bacteria; phylum Pseudomonadota; class Gammaproteobacteria; order Burkholderiales; family Neisseriaceae; genus Kingella_B; species Kingella_B oralis_A. The sequence goes on along the minus strand of CAJPSG010000012.1, from coordinate 6,069 downwards.
CTTGCCACAAAAATCTTAAACAAACTTCACAAAACCCCTGCAAAACGTTTAGAATACGCCCTTTCATTCAGCGGGTTGCGCTAAGGCATAGAGGCAGCCTGAAACATCAATCTTTATAGGAGCATTCATCATCGCACAGCAAGAACGCGAAGCACGAATCAACGGCGAAATCACCGCCAAAGAAGTGCGCTTAATCAGTGGCGAAGGCGAGCAACTTGGTATTGTGAGCCTAAAAGAAGCCATGTCTATGGCAGAAGAACAAGACGTGGATTTGGTAGAAATTTCCCCCACAGCCAAACCACCTGTTTGCAAACTGATGGACTTTGGCAAATACAAATACGAGCAATCCAAAAAACGCGACGAAGCCAAGAAAAAGCAAAAGCAAGTCCAAATCAAAGAAATTAAATTCCGCCCAGGCACAGACGATGGCGACTACAACATCAAAATGCGAAAAGTGCGCGAATTTTTAACCGATGGCGACAAAGTCAAAATTACCTTGCGTTTTCGTGGGCGCGAAATGGCGCACCAACAAATCGGCGCACAGCTTTTGGAGCGTGTGAAAGCCGATGTGGCAGAAGAAGCGCAAATTGAATCCTTCCCCAAGCTGGAAGGTCGCCAAATGGTGATGATGCTTGCACCCAAGAAAAAATAACCGTATAATCTCGCGTTTTCCTGATACACGCCGCGTCAGGAAAATGTTTTTTCTAGCGGCATAAAAAAATCGTGGTTTCGGGTTTTAAGCATTGCTGCATAGCAAACGCCCGATGCCTTATCTTATAAAATGAATGGAGTTTTCCCATGCCTAAAATGAAAACCAAGTCTAGCGCGAAAAAACGCTTTAAAGTACTGGGTAACGGTGGTGTAAAACGCGGTCGTGCGTTCAAAAGTCATATTTTGACTAAAAAAACCACCAAAACAAAACGTCAATTGCGCGGCACCGCTTTGGTGCATGAGCGCGATATGGCTTCCATCGCAAAAATGTTACCCTACGCTTAAAGGAGTTAAACTATGCCACGCGTAAAACGCGGTGTTACCGCTCGTGCTCGTCATAAAAAAGTGATTGCGTTAGCCAAAGGCTATCGTGGTCGTCGCAAAAACGTCTATCGCATCGCCAAACAGGCGGTGATGAAAGCAGGTCAATACGCTTACCGCGACCGTCGTCAACGCAAACGCCAATTCCGCCAACTGTGGATTGCGCGTATCAATGCAGGTGCTCGCTTGAATGGTTTGTCTTACAGCAAATTCATGAACGGCTTGAAACGTGCTGCAATTGAATTAGACCGCAAAGTATTGGCTGATTTGGCTGTATTTGATAAAGCTGCCTTTGCTCAATTGGTTGAAAAAGCGAAAGCTGCTTTGGCTTAATTTCAATGAAAAAACAAGGAAATCTGTTTGGCAGGTTTCCTTGTTTTTGTTTTCAGGCTGCCTGTTATGAAACTCACCACGCCGCCGCTTGCGCCCAAAGTCATCCAAGCCTTAGCCCAGTTGAATGTGCATACTGCGCAGGATGTGCAAGCGATGAATCCTTGCCGCGCTTTTTTGCTGTTGAAGCAATTGGGTTTGAGCGTAACCCAAAGCGTGTTTTGGCAATTGGTGGCGGTAAGCAGCCTGAAAACGGTGCAGCAGCTTTCTGCGCAGGAGCGTGCTTATTGGGAACAGCAGTTGCGCGAAATGCCGCCTGTTGCGCTGTTTCCGTCGCAAGACGAAATGGAACGATGGATGCGTGGTGCGCTGTTTCAGGCTGCCGCAGCGGCGCGATTGGGTGAAGTGCCTGTGGGCGCGGTGGTGGTGCATTGTGGCGAAATGGTTGCGCAGGCGCATAATCGTTGCGTGGTGGATTGCAACATCAGCCATCATGCGGAGATTCAGGCGTTGGCGGCGGCGGGGCAGGCGTTGGGCAATTATCGCTTGAATGAATGCGATGTGTATGTGTCGTTGGAGCCGTGCGCGATGTGCGCGAGTGCGATGATTCAGGCGCGGGTGGCACGGGTGATTTTTGCGGCTAATGAGCCGAAAACAGGGGCGGCGGGCAGCGTGCTTAATCTGTTTGCAAACAAGCAATTAAATCAGCACACGACGATATTGGGCGGGGTGTTGGCGGATGAGGCGAAGCAGCAGTTGCAGGCGTTTTTCAGGCTGCGGCGTTGAGGCAGCCTGAAAATCGGTTGGCATGATTAAGGTTTTGTTCTTTACGCGGTTTAACGATTTAAAAATTTAATCTATATTAAATTGGCGTATAATTCGCCCAGTAAATAAGCACGATTTGAGAAAGGGAAAATAGTTCAATGAACCATGATTTTGCGCTATCTGTTCCAAGTGGGCATAGCAGCTTGGAACAATATATTCATACAGTAAACAATATTCCTATGCTCACGTTGGAAGAGGAAACTTCGCTGGCGCAACGGCAATTGCGCGGCGATTTGGAAGCGGCGAAAAAGCTGATTTTGTCGCATTTGCGCGTGGTGGTTTCTATTGCTCGTGGTTATGATGGCTATGGTTTGAATCAGGCGGATTTGATTCAAGAGGGCAATGTGGGCTTGATGAAGGCGGTGAAACGTTTTGAGCCAACGCATGGCGCGCGTTTATTTTCGTTTGCGGTGCATTGGATTAAGGCGGAAATTCACGAATTTATTTTGCGCAATTGGCGTTTGGTTCGCATTGCGACCACCAAGCCGCAACGCAAATTGTTTTTCAATTTGCGCAGTATGCGCAAAAGTTTGAGTGCGCTAAGCCCGAAGGAGGCGCAGGATATTGCTGATGATTTGGGCGTGAAACTCTCTGATGTTTTGGAGATGGAACAGCGCATGACGGGCAATGATGTGGCGTTATTGGCGGACAACAGCGATGATGACGACAACAATTTTGCGCCGATTGATTGGTTGAGTGATGCCAATAGCGAGCCGAGCCAGCAGTTGGCGAAAAAGGCGCATTATGCGTTGCAAACGGAAGGGCTGCAAAACGCGCTGGCGCAGTTGGATGACCGCAGCCGTCGTATTGTGGAAACGCGCTGGTTGCAGGATGATGGCGGTTTAACGCTGCATGAGCTGGCGGCTGAATTTGGTGTTTCTGCGGAGCGGATTCGCCAGATTGAGGCGAAGGCGATGCAAAAATTGCGTGCGCTGTTGGCGGAAAATGAAGATGATGTGATTGAGGATTGATTGTTGCAACAAGGAAACCGATGATTGGGTAGATCATCGGTTTTTTGTTTGGGCTGTGGTGTGGATGGGGTTTCAGGCTGCCTCATGTTGATGGGATGAGGCAGCCTGAAAATGGAGTAGGATGGTTTGCCGATATTTTGGCGGGTTGGGTAAACATATTGGCGACGAGCCGTCGTCGTTCCATTTTTGGTTTTCAGGCTGCCTATTTCTATCAACAACAATAGGCAGCCTGAAAACTCATTTACCGGCGTAAGTAACAAAATGGAGGCTAAAAATCCCTACAAGCCTTATCCTATAAGGCTTTAAGTGGAGTAAAAGGCTTTGAACACAAAAAATACCTTTTCTGCGGCTCAAAACAAGTCAAAAAGAACGGTTGCAGAAACGGATGTCAACGCTATAAATGCCACACCTGCGGCAGACAGTTTGATGGCGGCAGACGACTTAATCCGCAAGAAATATGGCAGGCATACAGCGCAGGCAAACAAACCGCAGCCCAGCTTGCTAAAACTTACGGATGCACTCGGCAAATCATTTTTAGGTACCTCAAAAAAGCTCAAACCGAAGCACATTTCGTTTCCCCTGCAACAGCCAACGTCATTATGGACACCTCCTACTTCAAACGCAGCTTCGGCATTATGGTTTTAATAGACAGCATCAGCGGCAAAGCCCTATTCGTTAGCGAAGTCAAACACGAAACCAACGGGCTATACGCCCAAGCCATAGGCAGCCCAAAAGCCAAAGGCAGCCCAAAAGCCAAAGGCATAGCAATCCAAAGCATCGTTTGCGATGGGTGGCGTGGTTTACTGCAAATGTTTGCCAATATGGATATTCCCGTACAGCTCTGCCAGTTCCATCAGGCCAAAACCATCTGTCGCTACTTAACCCGCAATCCAAAAACCGAAACAAGCAAGGCACTTTGGCGACTGGTTTTAACGCTGAAAAACAGCAGCCAATCCAACTTTGAACGCAACCTAAAAGCATGGCCTGAGCAATACCAAAACTATTTGAACGAACGCACCATTAACCCTGAAACGGGTAAATCACGCTATACCCACCAGAAACTCAGAAGCGCGTATTCCAGCTTAAAACGAAACTTGGATTACTTTGTTTGTGTTTGAGAAATATCCCGAATTAGGCATACACAACACCACCAATTTGCTGGATGGCGTGTTTGCGGGGGTGAAGCGGTATTTAGTGTGTCATCATGGCATGAGTAAGGACAATAAAGTTATGTTTATTAATGATTATTTCTCTGTTCAAGATGACTGATGGCCTCCATTTTGTCCTATATGCCACTATATATTTCTAATTTGATTTGAGGTTTTGCAGAGGTTTCAAGCTGCCATCCTCAGCCCCAAAACCAACGCCGTAGGTCGTGATATTGACCTACGGCGTTTGTTGTCCGATTGGCGGTTGCTCAAACATAATTTTTCAGGCTGCCTAATGCGGCTTGCCAGTCGCTGGGGGCGATGCCAAAGGCAGCCTGAATTTTGCTGCAATCCAAGCGCGAGTTGGCGGGGCGTTTGGCGGGCGTGGGGTAGTCGCTGGTGGCGATGGCGTTGAGCGTGGGCAGGCGTGGCAGCAGGTTTTGTTCGGCGGCGCGGCGGAAGATTTCGCTGGCAAAGCCGTGCCAGCTGGTGTAGGGGCTGCCTGAAAAGTGGTACACGCCGTATTCGGTGGGTTGCCCTGCGGCGATGTGTTGGGCGATGGTAATCAGCGCGGCGGCGATATCGCCTGCGTAGGTGGGCGCGCCGTATTGGTCGGCAACGATGCCGAGGGTGTCGCGTTCGCGCCCGAGTCGCAGCATGGTTTTGACGAAGTTGCCGCCGTGTTCGCCAAACACCCATGCGGTGCGCAAGACGATGGTGCGCGGGCAGGCGGCGAGTGCGGCGGTTTCGCCGTCCAGCTTGGTTTGCCCGTACACGCTTTGCGGGGCGGTGGGGTCGGTTTCGCGGTAGGGGGCTTCGCCTTTGCCGTCAAATACATAGTCGGTGGAGATGTGCAAAAACGCTGCGCCGATGGCTTGGGCGGCTTCGGCTAGGTGGCGTGTGCCGTCCACGTTGATGGCGCGGGCGAGGTCGGCTTCGCTTTCGGCTTTATCAACGGCGGTGTGGGCGGCGGCGTTGATGATGATGCTGGGGCGGTGGGTTTGGGCAGCCTGAAAAACGGCGGCTCGGTTGGTGATGTCTAGTGTGTTGCGGTCAGTGGCGATAACGGTGGTGTTGGGCTGCGCTTGGAGTTGCTGCACGAGTTGGCTGCCGACTTGCCCGTTTGCGCCTGTGATAAGGTAGGTGGTCATGGGTTGCTCCTTGGGGGGTTAGAAAATGGGTTTCAACCTTGCGCGTTGCGCTGCGGTATACCCCTTTGGCTTTGCATAAGTTCGCATGGCTAAATCAAAGATTTAGATGCTCACTTATACCCAAATCAAAGATTTGGACAAAGGGGCAAGGCTGCCTATTATAAGGGGTGGTTGGGACAGCCTGAAATTTATCGTGGCGCGGCGACGGCTCGTCGCCAGATGGTTGCTTGAATGGGCTGTGCGTTGGTTGCCGTGATGTTGGCACTGCTGACGCTCTATTACCATTTCAGGCTGCCTGTGGTGGGGGCGATTGAGGCAGCCTGAAAATGGGCGGGGGATTAAATAGGCGGTGCGGCTGCGTTGCCAAGATGTTGTCGTGCTGCCAATGCTTCATGCGCGGATGGCAGTTGGGTAAGATTTTCGGGCTGAGCTATGTGCTAAACATTGTGGAAAACAAAAAGAATAGCTCATTTCTCTTGGAACATTGCATAAAAAATCAGGCAGCATGGCTACGCTACGAGAGTTTCGCCGTGCCGTTCGTTCATTGGTTGCCAGCAATGATTTGCCTGATTACCGACTGACTTATGATAATAAGAAAGATGTGTTGAGGGT